>NZ_JBGFGN010000117.1:0-2756 GCF_041224595.1 Donghicola sp. XS_ASV15
CCGCGTATGGTTCTGGACCTCCAGCGTGCGTCTGCGTGCTGTATCCGGTACGCTGTAAAGGTTGCCATCGACCGAGATCATGCCGTCCTTGCTGACCCGGCGCTCCACACTGAGCACAGCATCATACGGCAGGGCCGGTAAGGCGATCAGCGCTGGTTGCTCTAGGGCAAAGGCGTCATCAACGACACGGCCCGTGGTCGCATGAACACGCGGGTTGGCAACGGTTGCCCGCCATGCGGAGAACTGCGCATTCAAATCCTGTAAATTGCGGAAGCTGCGTGCCAGGAAGAAGTCTTGGCGGATGTACCGGAAAGGCCGCTCAACTTTTCCCTTCGTCTTTGCACGATAGGGTTTACAAGCCTTAGGGGCAGCGCCGTAGTGCGTCAGCAAGGCCACGAGTGACCTGTTGTACGTCACCACACCTGCTGCGTCTTCGCCGATGACCGCCGTCTTCATCCGGTCATACAGGATTTCTTCTGGCGCCCCTCCCAGGGCCTCGAAGGCGGCGATGTGACATCGGAGGACTGTCTGCAGGTTCTGACTGTCGGCGAACCTGCCCCACATCCAGCGGCTATGCCCAAGGACTAGACTGAAGAGCCAGACTTTGCGCACTGTCTCTGGCTCATCGGTAAAGCAGACCGGAAACTCGGCGAAGTCGACCTGCGCCTGTTGACCTGGCGGGGTCTCGAACCGGCGTTCGAAAGGCGTTTGGGCAGGTGGCCGGATCTCCCGCAGAAATCCCTTCACGGTGGAATAGCTGCCCTCATACCCAAGCTCCTTGATCTCACGGAAAAGGCGTCGCCCTGACAGCCCCGGAAACTGGGTCACGCGCTCGTGCAAATAGTGCTGGTATCCATCCAGTTTGCTCCCACGAAGGGGTCGTGGCCCATAAATCGGCGGCTCAAGTCCAAGATCAAGGTATTTGCGGACGGTCTTGCGATCGCAGCCCATCTGTCGGGCAATCGCACTCACGCTCAGCCCCTGACGCTTCAAATCATGTATCAACACAATGTCTCTCAGTTGGATCACCCGGCAATCCTCCCATCCAATAGAGAGCATTGCGGGGAAGATTTTGGCGAAAGCCAATTCTGAGGGGGCATGCCCCCTCAGAATTGGCCACTCAGTGCCTCAACTGGGGAAAATTCACTTGCCCGTTTTGGGGAGAATAAGCCTGCCACTTACACCGCCAGCCAACCGCTCGACAGCAAACCCTCGATCCCCTTCAAGGAGCTCGCCATGAACCTGATGATGGGCGACCGGACCGAGGAAACCGTCAGCTCCCTCGCTGGCCGTCTGGCGCGGCTGGATCACAAGCTGACCCCCGAGGATCAGGAGAAGGTCACAGACCTGGCGGGAAAGCCCCTGTCCGCCGTCATCCGCGACCTCTTCGATGCAATCGACCCCGACAAGGTCGAGGCCGATGCCAAGGCCGCAGGCCACCCCGAGCCTGACGATGCCGCCATGAACGCGGCCCGCGAGAACCGCATCAAGCAGGCCGCCAATGTCTTCACCGGACCGCTGATCAACACGCTCGACACCATCCGCCGCGACACCGAACAGACCATCGACCATGATACCATCGACGAGGTGATCACCGCCGCGTGGGCGAGCGATGCGGATGAAAACGCCAAGGCCATCGCTCAGGAGTTCGAGGACTACCTGAATGAACACCGCGACGAGATCGAGGCGCTGACCATCTATTTCGACACGCCCGCCCGCCGGGCCGAGGTCACCCTGTCGATGATCAAGCAGGTGCTGAAGAAACTGACCGAGGATCGCCCCCGCCTTGCGCCGCTGAACGTCTGGCGCGCCTATGCGCATCTGGATGAGTACAAGGGCGAGACGCCGAACGGCGATCTGACGGCGCTGGTGGCGCTGATCCGGCGGGTGACGGGGCTGGATGATCGGCTGACCCGCAACTCGGATCGCGTGCGCCGCAACTTCCAGAACTGGATCATGCAGCGGCATTCGGGCGCGGGGACCAAGTTCTCTGATGCCCAGATGGACTGGCTACACATGATCCGCGATCACCTGATCAGCTCGTTCACCATCGAACGCGATGATCTGGAACTGGCCCCCTTTGACGGCAAGGGCGGGATGGGGCAGATGTATCACCTCTTTGGCGATCAGATGGAGGACGTCATGACCGAGATGAATGAGGCGCTGTCGGCATGACGGAACTACCGAAGGGGTGGATTTCCGAAAAGATTTCCGAACTCGTAATCGTGCAAGACAATGGCAAGCCCTTTCAGCAAGGGTGGAGTCCACGATGTGAAAGTCGCCCGGCTGAAGAGGAGGAATGGGGGGTGGTAAAAACCACCGCCATTCAACACGGAGAATTCTGGGCGCACGAGAATAAAGCTCTCCCCGCAAAGCTTGATCCACGACCTCAGATCGAGATCCAACAGGGTGACGTGCTGATGACCTGTGCTGGTCCGCGAAATCGCTGCGGCGTGGCTTGTCTCGTAACGAAGACCCGACCTCGCTTGATGATGTCGGGCAAGATGTATCGGTTTAGGCCGCACCCCGAGGTGTTGGATCCGAATTATCTTTCGCTCTTTATTCGACTACACGACACGCAACTGAAGATTGATGCCATGAAGACTGGTATCAACGATTGTGAACGGCGGAGCAATACTCGGCCACGGTAGCGACGGCATAGTGTTGTCGCGGGCGGCGTAAAAGTCGTCCACTTTTGCCCTTTCGGATTTCGGGAGGGCTTGGGGATATACACCGTGGACTTGTATTTGAAGGTG
>NZ_JBGFGN010000127.1:0-41037 GCF_041224595.1 Donghicola sp. XS_ASV15
AAACCGCCAGCCGCTACATGATGGTCGAGGCATTCGCTCAGATCGACAACGAGGAGACAGACCCAATTCTCAGCATAAAAGCCGCCTGATCATGACCTCAGGCCACCCGACAAATTACACCACCTTGACGGACGTGACCCAGTAGGCCAATGCAGCCTCTTTCGAAATATCCGTGGGTATCGCATAGGTCTCTCCGGCGCGAAAAACCGGCTCGAGCATGACCCAAACGGCATCAGAATCTTGGGGGGTGGCGGGTCGGATAAGCACAGCAGTTTCCTTCTCGGGCAAGGGACGCCTGCCTCATGCCATAGCGGTCGTGGCCTCCTCTGACAATTCCATGTCAGTTTTTCTTATCATTTGCAGAGAAGTTGACTTAGTGTCCCCGCGGGCACCGCTGCCACGCGTGCCCCAATGATATTCTGGAGGGGACATGAGAACCGCAGCCTTTTTGATTGCAGTCGCTTTGATCAGTTCTTGCGCGAAAACAAAAGACATCGCCGAAGACGTGGTCGGCGTCAGCGAACCATGGGAAGAAACGAAGACCATCGCGGATACTTGCGGTTCGGAAAAATTGCAGCACCTTCTGGGGCAGAACATCAGCGAATTCGACTCGGCTGCGCATACCGGACCCGTTCGTGTTCTGGGGGTCAACGATATCTACACCGAGGACTACCGCCCCGAGCGCCTAAACATCTTTGTGGATGGGAACGGCACGGTGGTGAACCTGTACTGCCAGTGAGCAATGGACCCCGGTGCAGCGGGCCCTCGTGGGGGCTTAGGCCCACCGCACCGGGTTAGCGCATCGCTGATACCAAACCTGTCAGTCGGTTGTGGAACCGGATGGGCAAGATCACGGCATTTTCGCGACAAACCCGCTCGATTTTCTTGATTTGCGTGAACCAAGGCGCAAATCTGTTGGAATGAACATACAAACGCCTTCTCATCTGACGGGCGGTACAGAACGCGTCGCGTTCGATCGTCTTGAGTTATCCGTGATTCTATCCTTGTACGGACGCATGGTCGCTGCCGGAGAATGGCGCGACTATGGTCTGTCGATGCTAAAGGATGTCGCCGTTTTTTCCGTGTTCCGGCGCACCGCAGAGCACCCCCTTTACCGGATCGAAAAGCGGCCAAAGCTTCGTCACCGCCAAGGCATGTACGCCGTCATCGGCATGGATGGGCAGATCCTGAAGCGCGGCCAGGATCTGCGCGTGGTCCTGCGCGTTTTGGAGAAAAAGCTGATCAGGTCGGTCTAGTGATCCGTCGCATCTTGGTTACGGGCCCATCTCCGGCCGCACCAATGCGAAAGATCGCAGCATCCAAAGGCTCATATGCCACAGACATCGTGTGAGCATTTGCATGGATCAGCACTTCGGCATCCACCATCATGGCCACATGCCCCTTCCAGAAGACCAGATCGCCGCGCTGTAGCGCCGTGGCTGATGGCAACTCTGCCCCCAGTTCATCGGCCTGCATATCGCTGTCTCCGGGACAAGCAATCCCGCAAGCAAGACACGCCGCCTGCACCAGCCCGGAACAATCGATCCCCCAACTCGAATTACCTCCCCATAGGTAAGGCACGCCAAAGAACTGCTGCGCCACTGTTGCCGGATCCCGAAGAGGCGCATTGAAGGCTCGCAAGTGCTGGCGCGGAACATACCATCCTTCGACAGTCTCAAAAAAATCACCTTCGGCACCAACGATGCGCAACCGGCTGCTATGAGAGAGACTCAGGATTTCGGGCGATTTCAAATCAGGCTTGGAATAAGCATGGGTCGCAAGTGCGCTCACGACCTGATTGACCTCGACCGGATCACCAAGCGCTTCGGCTGGAAGGTAGCCCACATACCCGTCCGCCCGCGCCTGCACAAAGGCCCAACCGTCTTTTTCCTCGATCACCAGCATCTCTGCACCGTACAGAGCCTGCCGGTCACGGGCGCCAGCGGGCGCCGCACAGATGTCGACAACAGCGGAAATCACGCGTTTTGGGGTCCCGCCCACAAAGCGTTCAGCATCGACCTGCCCACGCAAAGAATTCAGCGCGACACGGGCATTAGCGGGCGTTCTGCGGCGATCACTCACAGATCTAGCACCTTGTGCAGAGCCATAAATAGCGCGCGGGCGCCCTGCTGAACGCCCCCCTTGGGCCGCGCAGGTTGCGGGGTCGGGTTCCAGCCGTAGATGTCGAAATGAGCATACCGTCCTGCGCCCGCAAAACGGCGCAGGAAAAGGGCAGCAGTGATGGACCCGGCAAAGCCGCCGGACGGGGCATTGTCCAGATCGGCAATTCCCGGCTCGATCATCGGCTCGTAGGGCTCATGAAACGGCATCTGCCAGACGGGGTCCGCCATCTTTGGACCTGCTGCCATCAGCGCCTGCGCGAGCGCCGCATCATCGGTGTAAAACGGCGCGATGTCGGGACCGACGGCCACACGTGCCGCCCCTGTCAGGGTCGCCATGGTCAACATCAAATCGGGGGTTTCCTCGGCCCCATATGCCAACGCATCAGCTAGGACCAAACGCCCCTCGGCGTCGGTATTGTTGATTTCGACGGTCATTCCATTGCGAGCTGTCAGAATATCGCCGGGACGGAAACTGTTCCCCGATACGTTGTTCTCGACCGCGGGAATCAGGACACGCAGACGCACTTGCCAGCCGGACGCCATGATAATCTGCGCCAGACCCAGAACGGTCGCCGATCCACCCATGTCCTTTTTCATCAAGCCCATAGAGCTGCCGGGCTTCAGGTTCAGACCACCCGTGTCAAAGCACACGCCCTTGCCCACCAAGGTCAGGGTCGGGCCAGAATCGCCCCAGCGCATATCAATCAGGCGCGGCTCTTGTTCGGCGGCACGGCCAACCGCGTGGATCATGGGGAAGTTCTGTTCCAGCAGTGCCTCGCCCAAGGTAACGTCAATTGAGGCGCCATGGGCGTCGGCCAGTTCTCGAGCTGCGTTCTCCAGTTGCGCGGGGCCCATGTCGGCGGCAGGGGTGTTGATAAGCGTGCGAGTTAGCGCTTCGGCATTAGCCAGAACTTCGACGCGGGCGGCATCTACGCCCTCGGGCGCGACCAGTTGCGCCCCCAGCGAAGCCTGCGATTTGTAGCGGTCAAACCGATATCCGGTCAGCAACCAACCCAAGGTCTCTTGCTCCAGCATCTCGGCCGGGATACCGCCTGCCAAGGCAAAGGTCAGCGGCGGCAGGGCAGGCACAGCGGCGGCCAAAGCAAAACGGCCACGGGCGCGATTGGCAGAAGTGCCGTAACCGACCAGAGCGCCTGCAGGTGCTCCATCCGCCCCCGGCAGCACCAAGGACTGACCAATTGCGCCAGAAAAAACAGACGCCCGAACCCATGCGGCATGGGCGGGCGTCAATGTCTCGATAAAGCTATCCAGATCATCGGCCCCAACCACGTGAAGTGGCAGAGCGTCGGTGGTCTGCTGCGCGAATTGCAATGTCATTGCGGCCTCCTGACTGCGGTCTTGCCGCGCAGCCTAGCGTGCCGCGCGGTGACCGCAAGGCCGACCGGATCACAACTTGCGCTGGTTGGCCCAGAGTGCCGCTTGGGTGCGGTTATCCACGCCAATCTTGGAGTAGATCGAGCGCAGGTGCATCTTTACGGTGGTCTCGCTCAGACCCAACTCGTTGGCCACGTCCTTGTTCGAGCGGCCTTCGGCGACCAGCAAGAGAACGTCACTCTCACGCGAGGACAGGTTCTCGATACGGGGCTTCTTGGGCTCTGCTTTACGGGTAAAGAATTCCGCAGGCAGGAAGGTTTCCCCCATCAGCAGGAACCGGATCGCGTTGGCGAACGCTTCGGCGCGGCTGGTTTTGGGAATGTAGCCTTTGGCGCCCATCGCCATTGCGTCGTAAATTGCCTCACGGGGCAGATCAGACGAAATCAACGCGGTCGGGGTGTTTTCCGAACGTTCCAGCACCTGCGACAGACCAGACAAACCAGACACACCCGGCAGGTTGTAGTCCAGCAAGATGAGATCATAATGGTGCTCTTCGATCAAACCGAGGGCGATTTCCAAATCGGGGGCAGTGTCGACTTGTGCTTCGAGCGCTGCATTAAAGTAACGCATCAACACGTCGAGGATGAGTTGATGATCGTCGATCATCAGGATGCGTTTTGACCCTGCGTTCTCTGCAATCATAGGTCTGTTCACTCCACTTCAATGAGCCTGCCGAGCAAGCCCTTACTTTGGTTTGGTCGAACGCGTGTGCGAATGACCCACATAGGTGTCCGCGGCGCGGACGACATACACCACATGGTGCAAGTCAATTGACTTCGGAGCGCATGAAACAGATCATCGACCGTAGCCAGTGTCACCTTCCCCCGAAAGGCCGCACTGGCTAAGGGCGACTACGATCCAGATGCCGTGATGATGACACCAATGGGACCGTTTCGCCTGTTGTGAGGTAATCGATCAGGTGCGCCCGATACCCAACGAACGCGAGATTAAATCAAAGAATGGCTGCGTAAATCGCCCGCATACCATTTAAACCCTCTGGTATACCTTTGTGTCTGGCGAGAAACCTTAGTATAATTCTAGCTTACATATCGTGACGCCGTTTTTCGCGTTCATCTCCCGCAAAACCGTTATTTCTATACAGAACAGTTGTTTAATTCCCCTCGCCAATTGGGATATACAGCGCTAATTTTGCGTAAAATGCGTCGGAGGATCTCTTATGAAATTTGCGAAGCCGCTGCCTTCCTACCTGCTGCAGCGCTATCACGGGTGGCACGCGACGACTTATTCCGAGAATCAGGCGTGGTATCGCCGGCTCGCGGACGAAGGTCAGCGCCCGCGCGCTATGGTCATTTCGTGCTGTGATTCTCGTGTGCACGTGACCTCGATCTTTGGTGCGGATACCGGCGAATTCTTTATCCATCGCAACATCGCAAACTTGGTCCCCCCGTATGAGCCCGATGGCCTCCAGCACGGGACATCTGCGACCGTGGAATATGCGGTCACGGCGCTCAAGGTCGCGCACTTGATCGTTTTGGGTCATTCAAACTGCGGCGGTGTTGCGGGCTGCATGAGCATGTGCAGCGGTCATGCTCCCGAGTTGGACGAGAAGACCAGCTTTGTCGGACGGTGGATGGACATCCTGCGTCCCGGCTATGCGGAGATCGAGAATATTCAGGGCGAGCAAGAGCGCCTGCGCGCGCTCGAGAAAAAAGCGGTCTGCGTATCGCTAGAGAACCTCATGACGTTCCCGTTCATCGAAACCGCAGTCAAAGAAGGCACTCTGTCGCTACACGGTCTGTGGACTGACATCGGCGAGGGCTCTTTGGAATGCTACGATCCTGCGACCGATCGGTTCTCGAAGGTCTGACCCAAGACTGAACCACGGCACAAAATCTCTGTGTGGGCCCGAAGGTCCGTTTCAAACAGCCGCTCTATTTCGGAGCGGCTGACTTTTTTCCGAACAGGCTCTTCCAAGGGCTCCGCAGCGATAGACGAGGACGAAAGCCTGCGCGCGGCAAGAAAATGTCCGAGTGTAAACATTGAGAGGCCTCCGTCCGAAGTGTGTGCACTTAGTCTACTGACGAAGCGCGCCACTCGCCCGACTGCCCTATGGGTGGAAACCTGATGGATTCGGACGCCCACACCGTCTTTTTGAGTAGACGCCTCTACGCCTGCGCACTGCGGCGTGGACCTGTCTCAACGGGAATCGGATGAAACGAATCGAAAAAGGCGCGGTGAATACCGCGCCTGGAACTCGAAATATATGAATTATTATTGGGTGGTCACGACGTTGTCTTGGTCAGTGACACGGGCAATCACGAAGCACTCACCATATCCGTCAAGCAATGAAGCATTACAGATATCAAGCGCGACCTTGTCGCTGATTTCAAACCCAGAGAAGTCCTGAGCCAAGCCAGTCACAACTTCGGGGTTCTGGATGCTACAGTCGTTCGAAGTGCCTGCGGGCAGTGCGGGAACCGCCATCGATGCGTAGCCCTCAGTGTCGGCGGCCCAATCGATGATGTCGGCTTTGTCGTTCTCGCAAACATTCTCAATAACGGTCAGGTGACGTGCTTCGGGGAACATCGAGCCGTCAGTCGCGACATCAACCATAGGCGAGTCGGGACCATGGTATTGAACAGGGTTATCTGTTGATTCAATCAACTGCTCTTCGGACGCGGCAAAGCCGGCGATGGGCAGCAGGGCAATAGTCGAAGTCACTACGAAGGTCTTGAAAGTCATAACTAATTCCTCTCGGTCATTTCTGGGCACCCAACGTCGAGCGCCCAGAAAACGTTCCGAGACAAACTTACAAAAACCCGAGTCTCGCGGCTCTGTGATCAACCGTGAGTTACAGGTGTAACTCCTAGACTTTCTCTAAGCGCCTGTGAGATTGGCACAAATCAAGCTATGCAGACCCTTATTCGCGACCGTCCGCAACCCGCGCAATGAGAAAACATTCTCCGTATCCATCCAGTCTTTTGGCTTCGCATCGGGCCAGTGCTGTGGCATCCGCATCTTCTTGCGACGCAAATCCGTCGGCGAACCCACCGCGCAGGTTCGGATTGACGATCTGACAGTCTGTTTCGATGTCTTCTGGCAGTGATGGCACGGCAACCGCGCCGAAACCGTGGGTGCCAGCAGCCCAGTCCAGAATGCGCTCTCGGTCATTCGCACAGACACCTTCGGGCAGTACCACGTAGCGCCCGCCAAGCACGGCAGCATCCGGGGCATAGACGGTTGCCTTCATCTGATAGGGGTTGCCGTACTGGTAGGCATTCCCTGTCGAGGCGATAAATTCTTTTTCTCCGGCCAAAGCAAACGACCAACTAACAACCAACGCCAAAGGCGCAACCATACAAAGTTTGAGCATGGGGTTTCCAAACATTCTGATGATGAAAATGCCGCTCTAGTATGGTTGGGATCGCACTTGGGGGACAACCTCAGGAAAAATTACATATTGGTCCGCAAAATGAAAAAACGCGCCCCGTTCGGAGCGCGCCTTGTACGTTCTATTCAGCGATGTAGGGCTGAAATCAGCCCTTCTTCAGGCAACGCTTGCCCAGAGTTTCGGCGATCTGAACTGCGTTCAGGGCCGCGCCCTTGCGCAGGTTGTCCGAAACGCACCACAGGTTCAGACCGTTTTCAACGGTCACGTCCTGACGGATGCGGCTGATAAAGGTTGCATAATCACCCACGCACTCGACCGGCGTGACATAGCCACCGGGCTCGCGCTTGTCGATCACCATGATACCGGGTGCCTCGCGCAGGATGTCGCGCGCTTCGTCTTCGTCTAGGAACTCTTCGGTTTCGATGTTGATCGATTCCGAGTGGCCAACAAACACAGGAACGCGGACGCAGGTTGCAGTGACCTTGATCGACGGATCGACGATCTTCTTGGTCTCGACAATCATCTTCCACTCTTCCTTGGTATCGCCGCTGTCCATGAACACGTCGATCTGCGGAATGCAGTTAAAGGCGATCTGCTTGGGGTAGACCTTCGGCTCCTTTTCCTGACCGGGGACATACATGCCCTTGGTCTGGTCCCACAGCTCGTCGATCGCGTCTTTGCCGCTGCCAGATACCGACTGGTAGGTGCTGACGACAACGCGCTTAATCTTGGCGCGGTCATGCAGGGGCTTCAGCGCGACAACCATCTGCGCGGTCGAGCAGTTGGGGTTCGCGATGATGTTCTTGTTCTTGTAGTTATCGACGGCCTCGGGGTTCACTTCCGGAACGACCAGCGGGATCTCGGGGTCGTAGCGGTAGAGCGAGGAGTTATCGATCACGACGCAACCAGCTGCCGCCGCGATGGGCGCATACTTCTTGGTGGCCTCAGAACCGACGGCGAACAGAGCGATGTCCCAGCCAGAGAAATCGAAGGTATCGAGATCCTGGGTGGTCACGGTCTTGTCGCCAAAGCTTACTTCAGTGCCGAGGCTGCGGCGGCTTGCCAGCGCCGCCAACTCATCGACAGGGAACTGGCGTTCCACCAGAATATTCAGCATTTCGCGGCCCACATTGCCCGTGGCGCCAGCGACGACGACCTTATAGCCCATATCAGGGTCCTCCGTTACAGTACGGCGGGCGGTGTACTCTATCCTGTGGCTGTCGAAAAGGGCTTCACCCTTTGGATTCTTCGTGAAAGAGATGTAACACGCTAGAAAGTTGCAGATATGACCCGCCGTAAGCCCTTTGAAATCGCCGGACGCAGCATCCCGCCCGGACTTCGTGCAACCGTTGACCTTCCTGTCACCGTCCAATCCGATCACACACCGGTCAATCTGTCTGTGCATGTGATTCACGGCAGCAGACCCGGGCCGACCATGTTCGTCAGTGCGGGCGTCCACGGAGACGAGGTGATTGGCGTGGAAATCGTGCGGCGTTTGCTGCGTGTGCCTTCGTTGAACCGTCTGGCGGGCACCCTTCTCGTGGTGCCGATCGTAAACTCGTTCGGCTTCCTCAGTCACTCGCGCTACCTGCCGGACCGGCGCGATCTGAACCGCAGTTTTCCGGGCCATCCGACAGGGTCACTGGCCAGCCGTCTGGCCCATATCTTTTTGAACGATGTGGTTCTGCGGGCCGATCTGGGGATCGACTTGCATTCGGCTGCGGTGCACCGCACCAACCTGCCCCAAATCCGGATCTCGCCCGGCAACGATCGCTTGATGGACCTCGCCAAGAGCTTTGGCGCGCCGGTGATCATGACTTCGAAACTTCGGGACGGATCGCTGCGCGGCGTCGCGAAAGAGCGCGGCGTGGACATCCTGCTGTATGAGGCCGGCGAAGGACTACGGTTTGACGAGATGGCCGTGCGCACCGGCGTTGCAGGGATTCTGCGCGTCATGCGCGACCTGGGAATGATCGCAAGGAAGGGCGTACCTACGGTCAAGGCGCAACCCATGCTGTCGCTGGGATCAAGCTGGACCCGTGCGCCGATGGGCGGCCTGATGCGGACCTTCAAACGGCGCGGTGAAGTGGTGAACGAAGGCGATATTCTGGGACTGATCTCGGACCCGTTTGGTGAAATGGAATCCGAAATCTTGGCAGAAAGCAGCGGGATCATTGTAGGCCGCGCAGTCATGCCCGTGGTGAACGAAGGTGATGCGATCTACCACATCGCTCAGATCAAACGCATGGAACAGGCGGGCGAAACCGTCGAACAGATGGAGGCTGAATTGCTAGAAGCCCCCATGTTCGACGAAGACGAAATCATCTAAATCCGCGCCGTCGTCCTATCGCAGCCGCTCTAGCAAGCGGAGCGAGGGGTATCCGTCCGGTGTCAGTCCTTTGGCAACCTGATAGGCTCTTACTGCATCAATCGTGTTGGGTCCGATGCGGCCATCGACGCCCTTGGTTGTGAAACCAGCGCGCGTCAAGCGATCTTGCAGCTCCTTGCGCTCGTCAAAGGTCAAAGCGCGATCCCCGCGCGGCCAATTGGCTTTGATCGGTCCCTCTCCGCGCAGGCGGTCGCCCAAATGACCAACACCGATGACATAAGCGTCCGCCGTGTTGTAGCGCTCGAGCACCTCGAAGTTCTTGAAAATCATGAAGGCCGCACCTTCGGCGCCAGCGGGCAACAGAATTGATGCCGAGCCGAAGTCACGAATTGGTACGCCCTTGGTGTCGGTGACCCCGAGACGGGCCCAATCCGACGGCATCCGCAGGATGCTTCTGTCAGCCAATGTATAGTCGAAGCCGTCGGGCAAAATGACTTCTACGCCCCAAGGCATCCCGGTCACCCATCCGAACTTGGACAAATAGGCAGCGGTCGAAGCCAAAGCATCCGTAGGATCATCACTCCAGATATCCCGCCGCCCATCGCCGTTGTGATCAACGGCATAATCCAGGTAGCTTGTGGGAATGAACTGGGTGTGCCCCATCGCCCCTGCCCAAGAGCCTTTCATATTGCGCGCCGACACGTCGCCACTTTGCAAAATCTGAAGCGCTGCAATCAACTGTTGCTCGAAAAAGGCTCCGCGGCGGCCGTCAAATGCCAAAGTCGAAAGCGCGCTGACAATATCGGTATCACCTCGGTACGAGCCATAGGCACTTTCGAGTCCCCAAATGGCAGCGACGATCTCTTTCTCCACGCCATACTGCTTTTCGATCGCGTTCAGCGTGCTCGCATTCTGCTGCAAGGCGGCCTTGCCGTTCCGAACGCGCGCGTCGGACACCGCGCTATCCAGATAGTCCCAAAGGGTCTTGGTAAACTCGGATTGATTTCGATCGCGGCGCACGACATCTGGCAGGTACTTGGCGCCAGAAAATGCTTTTTGCAGCGTGGCTTCGCTGATCCCCTGCGACAGGGCACGGCCGCGAAACCCACTCACCCAAGCGGCATAGCCGGACTCTGCTGCTATTTCGGTCACCTGTGGCACCTCTGACTGTTGGGCCAAAGCAGGTCGCAGCTTGGGCCGGATTGCCGAAGCAGCATAAACCTTGCTTTCAATAACTGCCACAGAAGGCGCATCTCCTGCCCCTAGATCATGGGCTAGTTCACTGGCTGCCACAGCAGTTGCGCAACACGCCGTGCTGATCAGGATAAATATCCTGCATGGGGTCATTTGTGATACCTGCTCTTATCTTTGATATTGCAAAGGCTAACGCACACATACCGCCCGACAACCTGACAGCCCCTGTTTCCCTAGGAAATGGCAGTGTTTTGCGCATTACAAGCGAATAGCGCGGCATTTCGCCGAAAGTGCCAGACGGATCCCTGTGGTTTGAAAATCCTGTGATAGCTTTGCCCAAGATATTTCAACCAGAACACGCCAATGATCACGCTTCTGACATTCCCCGCAGGGCTGCATGAACCTTCCCTCAGCCCCTTTTGCACCAAAATGATCTATCTGCTGAACATGTCGGGTCAGGCATGGGCACATAAGAGCGTTTCAAACCCGTCACGGATGCCGCACGGCAAGCTGCCCGTGGCACTGTGGAATGATGTGACGATTGCAGACAGTCACCTTATTCAGGCCGCGCTCGAGCGGGCTGGCACCGATTTTTACCCCAATTGCGCGCCCGAGGCGCGTGCCAAAGGGCAGGCCATCATGCGGATGATCGAAGATTGGCCCTATCACGCGCTCGTTTACGACCGCTGGATCCACGAGGACGGTTGGGCGATATTCCGGGCCGCTTTCTTTGCGGGTATGCCGGCAATGTTGCGTCACCCCGTAGGAGACACAATCCGCAAAGGCGTTCGGCGCGGATTGGAACGCCACGGCATTGCGCGCTGCACCGACGCGGAACGCATGGCGCTCGTGGGACGCGACTTGGCCGCATTGGCAGAGTTTTTGGGGGAACGCCCGTTCGTTCTGGGGAACACTGCCACGGCTGTGGATGCGGCATGTCTGGCTGTTTTGGGGGCGATCCGCAATTTACCGATGGAAACACCCCTGCGCCACCGCATCCGGTCCGACAAGCGAATCATGCTCTATCTGGACCGGTGCGATCAGGCTTTCATTTCCGCTTACGCTTGACCTTGCGTTCAATCCGGTCGCGCTTGCGCTTTTCCTTCACCATCTTGCGCTTGGCCGGGCCCCTTGCAGGGCGCTGCTTGCCGCGGGGCAAGGCTTTGCCTTCGATCTCTAGCAATTCCAGCGTCAGACCACCGGTCACGGCAACCGCTTCGGCGATGCGAACGGTGACGCGCTGGCCCAGACCAATCAACAGACCGGTTTCGGACCCCATCAGGGTCTGGCTTTCTGCATCGTGGTGGAAGAATTCACGCCCCAGCGTACGGATCGGCAAGAGCCCGTCTGCGCCGGTTTCGTCCAGCTTCACAAAGGCCCCGAACCGCGCGATCCCGCTGATCCGGCCAGTCATCTCTGCGCCCACCCGCTCTGACAGATAGGCCGCCAGATAGCGGTCAGTCGTGTCCCGCTCGGCCATCATGGACCGGCGCTCAGTGTCCGAGATATGCTTGGCTGTGGTTTCCAGTCGCTCGATATCCTCGGGCGACAGACCATCATCCCCCCACTTGTGCGCCGAGATCAGACCGCGGTGCACGATCAGGTCCGCATAACGGCGAATAGGCGAGGTGAAGTGCGCGTACCGCATCAGCGCCAGACCAAAGTGCCCGAAGTTGTCCGCGCAGTAATAGGCCTGAGTCATCGCCCGCAGGGTGGACAGATTGATTAGTTCAGCCTCGTCACTACCCGCCGCATCATTCAGCAGTTTATTCAGGTGGCGCGTCTGCAGCACCTGCCCCTTGGCCAGCGTATAACCTGACTCGCTCGCGACCTCACGCAGGGACTCCAGTTTGTCTGCCGGCGGCTCTTCATGCACGCGGTACAGCAGCGGCGTGCGCTTTTTTTCCAGCGTTTCGGCGGCGCAGACGTTGGCCAGCACCATCATCTCTTCGATCAGCTTGTGCGCGTCCAGACGCTCTTTCATCGTGATCGAGGCGACCTTGCCGTCATCCCCCAGCTCCACCCGACGCTCCGGCAGGTCAAGTTCCAACGGCTGACGATCCTTGCGGGCCTCGACCAGCGCGGCATAGGCATCGAACAGCGGATGAATCACATCATCCATCAGCGGCGCGGTCTTGTCGTCCGGATTGCCATCGCGGCCAGCCTGCGCCTGCTCATACGTGAGAGAGGCCGCCGACTGCATCATCCCGCGCACAAAGCGGTGGCCGATCTTCTTGCCGTGGGCATCAATCCGGATTTCGCAGGCAATCACAGCGCGCGGCACCCCTTCGTGCAGCGAACACAGGTCACCCGACAGACGGTCTGGTAGCATTGGCACCACGCGATCGGGGAAGTAGCTGGAGTTGCCACGCTTGCGCGCTTCGTTATCCAGATAAGATCCGGGCTGAACGTAATGGGACACATCCGCAATCGCGACCCACAGGACGAAGCCGCCCTCGTTATTTGGGTCTTCGTCGCGGTACGCCCAAACGGCGTCATCGTGGTCGCGCGCATCCGCAGGGTCGATCGTAACCAAGGGCATGTCGCGCATGTCCTCGCGACCCTTCATACCCGCAGGTTTCATGTTGTCAGCTTCGGCAATCACCTTGTCAGGGAAGGCATCGGGAATCCCGTGATGGTGGATCGCGATCAGGGACACGGCGCGCGGCGCGCTTGGGTCGCCAAGGCGTTCTACAATCCGCGCTTTGGGCAAGCCCATCCGGTGCTTGGGTCCAGCGGTTTCCGCCTCAACCAGCTCGCCATCCTTGGCGCCGCCGGTCAGACCTGCGGGCACGATCCATTCCTTGTCCGAGCCTTTGTCGATGGGCACGATCCGGCCCCCTTCGGAGCCTTCGCGGTAGACCCCTAGCATCCGCTGCGGGTTCGCGCCGATCTTGCGGATCAGACGCGCTTCGTAATGGTAATCCTGATCCTTGACCGCCTGCAGCTTGCCCAGAATGCGGTCCCCTTCGCCGAGGGCAGGGTCGGTCTGGCGTTTGATGTACAGGATGCGCGGCTCCACCCCTTCGCCATGCCATTCCAAGGGCTTGGCAAACTGGTCACCGTCGATATCGGGGGCGTGCATCATCAGCACACTGACGGGCGGCAGACTATCAGGATCGCGATAGGATTTCTTGCGCTTTTCCAGATGCCCCTCGTCCTCAAGCTCGCGCAGCAACAGCTTGAGTTCAATACGCGCAGCCCCTTTGATGCCAAAGGCTTTGGCAATGTCACGCTTGTTGGCTTGGGTCGGGTTCGCTTCGATCCAGTTCAGGATGTCAGCTTTTGTGGGCATCTGCTTCATACCTTCGCCCCTATCACAGGCAAAAGGCGCCGTCATTCACAAAGCGAGAGCCCTTATCGTAGGGGCCTGCGCATCAAGAGGTGCGGAATTCCCGCATCCTCGAATTCATCGCCTTCGGCCACGTAGCCCAGTTTTTCGTAGAAGCCGAGCGCACTGGTCTGCGCGGTCAGGATGGTTTCCTTGACCTCGGGCAGCTTCTTCATCTCCTTCTCGCACGCCCGAACAAGCGCCGCGCCAAGGCCGGTGCCCCGAGCCTCTTTCAGCACTGCAACACGCCCGATTTTACCCGCGCTGCCCTGCAAAACGATACGCGCGGTGCCGACGGGACGGCCGTTCTTGGTCGCCAGAAGGTGCCGCGCGACCATGTCATAGTCGTCATGCTCAATCTCAGCGGGGACGCCCTGTTCGTCAACGAACACGGTGAACCGGATCGCCATGCAGGCATCCAGATCATCGGTCGGGGTAATCTTGTAACTCATGCAAAATAGTCCGTCAGGATGCGGGTGTAGATGTCCTTGAGCTGGCGAATTTGCTCGACCACCACGTATTCATCAACTTGGTGCATCGAGGTACCAACCAGCCCGCATTCCACCACAGGACAGTGGTTTTTGACAAAGCGCGCGTCAGATGTCCCGCCAGAGGTCGAGAGTTCCGGGGTTTTGCACGTTACGGCCTCTACCGCGCTGACGATCATCTGACTAAAGGCGCCCGGTTCGGTGACAAAGCTGTCGCCCGAGATGTTGGTGGTCATTTGGACGTCGACCCCGAACTCTACGGCGACTTTGTCCGCCTCTGCCCGCATCCACGCAATCAGACTGTCGCCTGTGTGCGCGTCGTTAAAGCGGATGTTGACCGTGGATTTCACCTGATTTGGGATCACGTTCGTCGCAGCATTGCCCGTGTCGATCGTCGTTATCTGCAGGCTCGAAGGATCGAAGTGATCGGTCCCCTCGTCCAGCGTGTGACTGGCAAGGCGATCCATCAGGCGTACCATAGGCGCCATCGGCGTTTTCGCGCGATGGGGATAGGCGACATGCCCCTGCTGGCCGATGATGGTAAACTTGGCTGTCAGCGACCCGCGGCGACCGATCTTGATCATCTCGCCCATTTCATTCTGGCAAGTCGGCTCGCCCACCAGACAGTCAGTCATGCGCTCGCCCTGCGCGTCCATCCAGTCCAGCAAGGCAACAGTGCCGTCCCGCGCCGGACCTTCTTCGTCACCGGTGACTGTCAGGATCACTGCGCCGTCGGGCTTTTGGGTTTGGACGAAATCCACTGCGGCAGCGGCAAAGGCCGCCACGCCCGATTTCATGTCACAAGCGCCGCGGCCGTACATGTTCGGGCCTTTGATTTCGGCACCAAAGGGATCGACGGTCCAGTCGGCCACATCGCCCACGGGCACCACATCCGTGTGCCCGTTGAACCCCAGCGCTTTCGCCGCGCCTTTGGCACCCCAACGGGCAAAAAGGTTTGGCGTCCCGTTCCGGTCCACCCGCGTGCACTCAAAGCCCGCATCTCCCAGCACACCAGCCAGCAGTTCCAGTGCACCACCTTCTTCGGGGGTGACCGAGGGGCAGCGGATCAGGTTTGCGGTCAGGTCGACAGGGCAGGTGTCAGTCATAGGTGGCTCCTTTGCTTCGGGGCCACTTTTATCGAAATCCGAACAGGATGACAGGGGTCAGTCGTAATAGGGGTCCATCTGCGCGATGATCACAGAGTTCTCGGCCAACGCGCGTTCCATCAACTCGCGCTCTTCATCGCCGATCTCGTGGCCCTGCTTTTCTCGCTCTTCCAGCGTGCCGTAGCCGGTCACATCCAGCGGGGCCATGTCGGCCTGCTTCAGGATGGCGACGGTTTCACGAACCGCCTCAGCCTCGTCTACGCCGCTGGCATAGCACATAAGGCCCGCGCCGGTGGCGTTCTTGGGCAGGCCGTCGCCCTTTTTCCTGCCCAGCTCGATCACCAGCGTGTAGACCTGCTGCTTCTTGCGGGGTTTTTCGCTTTTCTCGGACATATCGGCCTCTGGATAACTGGACGGCCTGTCGATGGGGCGCGGCGGGCGCGAAGTCAAGCCTTAGCGGGCTGTGACCTCGACCGCAACGGCGGTGGCGTAGACTGCCATCATGAGCACACTCTCGATCCCGATCTTCGCAGGGCCCTTGCGTTGACGCAGGATTAGTCCCCCGAGCAGAACCGCAGTCATCAACATGCCAGTGGCCAACCAATACAGATCGCTCATCCCCACCGCGTGGTAGAGCGAACCGTCGCGATAGGCCACATCAGAGAACACAAGGAACAGCGTATCAAATGTGTTGCCGCCGATGATCCCACCCACCGCGAGCTGGAGCGCCCCGCGGCGCACGGCGACCAACGTCGTCACAAACTCGGGCAGAGACGTCACGACTGCCGTCACAAGTGAGCCAACCAAGGACGACGACAGTCCAAAGCGTTCGATAAATTCACCGCCCACCTGCGAAATCACGAAGCCGCAGGCACCCATGATCGCCACCAGCACAACGAATACGGCGATGGGTTTAGATGCGGACTTGCCTGCCTCGTGCTCGCTCTCGGGTTCATCATGGCGGGTTTCGCGGGTTTCCACTGGCTTCCACATGGGGTTATCGCTGACATCCCCAGCGATACGGACACCCCAAACATACGCCAGAAACAGCGCGATAGAGGCCGGATGCACGCCGAAATAGGCGATATCCGGTCCCGACATGGCCGCAATGGGCAAGGACAGCAGGATCAGAAGCAGGACCGCCTGGAACAGGTTCGCAGGTTCTGCGGCAGCGTGCTCTAGATTGGCGCGCTTGTGCAGTAGGTCCGCGATCGCCAAGAAAAGCGTCTGCGCCGCGATCCCCCCGACCGCGTTCGAAAACGCGAAACTGGCATCCCCGCTATAAGCCCCCGTTACAGAGACAACGACGCCCGACAAGGACGTGGCCCCACCAAGGATCAACGCACCCACCATCGCCTCGCCCAAGGCGGTGCGGTCGGCGATAATATCGGCCAATTCGGTGGCTTTGATCGACACGACGACAACGACAAACGCAGCAATCGCAAAGACAGAAAACAAAAGCGGGGTTAAGAGATCAGCAAACATAAGGAGTTAACACAGACAAAGGCCGGCAGTTCCCGTGGAACGCCGGCCCAAGTCGATTATTTGGCAATGCGCCCTATCAGGCGGTTTTCACAGCGCGGACCAATGCAATCAGGATGCATGCACCGATGATGCCCACGATCAGCTGTCCAATGATGCCGCCAAGTGTGCCACCGAACACGACCATCAGAACCGCGTTCAGAACAATCGCACCGACGATACCCAGAACAATATTCAGGATCAGACCTGTTTTTGCGTTCATCAGGTTTTCAGCAATCCAACCTGCCAAAGCGCCGACAATAATTGCTGCAAGCCAACCAAGACCAGCCATATCCATTCTCCTTAAAAGCGAAACAACTACTGCTGGCTCAAGTCCTACTCGGAGAAATAGTTCCCATAGAAATAAGGGCGGCCCGCAGTGGACCGCCCTATCAAAGTTCACGAAACCGCGAGGTTTCTCTGATCAGTCACGCAGCAGTTCGTTGATGCCGGTCTTGCTGCGGGTCTTTTCGTCCACGCGCTTCACGATGACCGCGCAATACAGGTTGATGCCGTTCTTCGAAGGCATCGAACCCGAAACGACAACCGAGTACGGGGGCACTTCGCCGTACATGACTTCGCCGGTTTCGCGGTCAACGATCTTGGTCGATTTGCCGATGTAAACGCCCATGCCCAGAACCGAGCCTTCGCGGACGATACAGCCTTCGACGACCTCGGAACGCGCACCGATAAAGCAGTTGTCCTCGATGATAGTCGGGCCCGCCTGCATGGGTTCCAGCACGCCGCCGATGCCGACGCCGCCGGACAGGTGCACGTTCTTGCCGATCTGAGCGCAGGACCCGACGGTCGCCCAAGTGTCGACCATGGTGCCTTCGTCAACGTAAGCGCCAAGGTTCACGAACGACGGCATCAGAACAACGCCGGGCGCGATAAAGGCCGACTTGCGCACAACGCAGTTGGGCACGGCGCGGAAGCCAGCGGCCTTCCACTGGGTCTCGTCCCAGCCTTTGAACTTGCTATCGACTTTGTCCCACCAGCCACTGTCCTGCGGACCACCGGTCTGGATTTCCATGTCCTTGATGCGGAAGCCAAGCAGAACGGCCTTTTTCGCCCACTGGTTCACGTGCCAGTCGCCGCTTTCGGTTTTCTCGGCGACGCGCAGGCTGCCGCTGTCCAGAGCGTTCAGCGTGTCTTCGATCGCTTCGCGGGTCTCGCCGGTGGTGGCGGGGGTGATCTGGTCGCGGTTTTCCCACGCTGCCTCGATGGCGGCTTCCAGCTGCGCGTTGGACATTGGCAGGCTCCTTAGCAAGTGTTTGGCTGTTTCAAAACTTGCGGGCTTTTAGCCTGATAATCGGTCACTGTGAACGGGAAATACACATGTTTGACAAGCCCGACTGGCAAAGCTGATGGGAAACACTTAGCTCTTAAAGAACAGATCCCTATCGGAGCCATTATGAAAGACCATCGACAGAACCCGCTGCCCGACGCCGAACGCGACATTCGCCTGGCCGAAGGCGTGCCCCGCACACCGCAAACTCTGTCCCCTTCGTACCAGTTGGCCTTCCACGATCTGGACTTTCTAAAACAGGACGAACTGCGCCCCGTGCGGTTGCAGCTGGAGCTTCTGAAGCCCGAGTTGATCCTGAACGAACAGAATGTACAGTCGACCGTCGTCATGTTTGGCGGCGCACGCATTCCCAGCCCCGAGCGCCGCGATATGGCCCGCAGCCCCGCCATGGCAGAGCTGTCGCACTACTATGACGAGGCACGCGAGTTTGCCCGCCTGATGACCGAGGAATCGCTGAAAACCGGCGGCACCGAGAATGTCGTCGCAACCGGTGGCGGCCCCGGTGTGATGGAAGCTGGCAACCTAGGGGCCATTGATGCGGGTGGCCGGTCCATCGGCTTCAACATCGTATTGCCCCACGAGCAGGCGCCCAACCCCTATGTGACGCCCGAACTCAGCTTCAACTTCCACTACTTTGCTATCCGCAAGATGCATTTCCTGATGCGCGCCCGCGCCATCACGATCTTCCCCGGTGGCTTCGGGACGTTGGATGAATTGTTCGAAACCCTGACCCTGATCCAGACCAAGCGGATGAACCCCGTGCCGATTCTACTGTTCGGTCGCGAATTCTGGGAGAGCATCGTGAACTGGGACGCACTCAAGAACGCGGGCACTATCGCGCCCGAAGATCTGGACCTGTTCCACTATGTCGAAACCGCACAAGAGGCGATCGACTTGATCAAGGCGTCCGAAGCATAAGCTCCTGCGCAACATTCCCCCGGCGGAGACATCGGCACGGTTCAGTGCCGCTCCGCGGGGGTATTTTCACCAAGAAAGAGGCTGCTGATCCAGAAATAATGCGTGCGGCCTTGGCCGCACTCCGCTGGGTTACGCTTTGAAGTCGAAGAAGCCTTCTCCCGCTCTTTCAAGAAGCCTTGCCGCCATTTCGGAGCCCAATTTGGCCGCTTCGCTGGCGGGGGCAGTCGCCTCGTCTGTCAGGCTTTCCGATCCATCGGGGCGCAATATTTCGGCGCGCAGACGGACCATGCCGTCCTTCAGTTCGGCCAGACCCGCAATCGGGGTCTCGCACGATCCATCCAAGCCCGCGAGCAAGGACCGTTCTGCCGCCATCATGATCGTCGTGTCCGCATGGTGGATCGCGGCCAACATCTGGCCCGCCATATCGTCATCCGCGCGGCGCTCGATGCAGATGGTGCCTTGGGCGATTGCGGGCAGCATGTCCTCTTCGGAAATGGGCGAGGTTGCGACGCTGTCCATCCCCAGACGGTTCAGGCCCGCCATGGCAAGGAAGGTGCAGTCGGCCACGCCATCCGCCAGCTTTTTCAGACGGGTTTGAACGTTGCCGCGGAATTCCACGACGGTCAGATCAGGGCGCTTGTTCAACAGCTGCGCGCGGCGGCGCAGGCTGGATGTGCCGACAACAGCGCCAGAGGGCAGGTCCGCGATGCTGTCCACGTTCGATGAAATGAATGCGTCGCGGTGGTCTTCGCGGGGCAGGAAACAGTCCACGATCAGCCCCTCGGGCTGTAGAACCGGCATGTCCTTGGTCGAGTGGACGGCGATGTCGATGCCGCCGGACAGCATGGCTTCTTCGATCTCTTTGGTGAATAGACCCTTGTTGCCGATCTCTTTCAGCGGGCGGTCCGCGTCGATCATGGCGCGGTTGTCACCGGTCGTCTTGATCACCACGATCTCGAACGCTGCCTCGGGCAGATCGAACGCGGCCATGAGACGGGCGCGGGTTTCTACGGCTTGTGCCAGCGCGAGCGGGCTGCCTCGGGTGCCGATTTTCAGCGGCTGATCGGGGGTCGGAAGCATCTGTGTCATGGCGCAATCGATAGCTTGCCCTTGATGCCCAACGCAAGCGCGATACGTTGCGCCACACCGCCAAGACCTTGACACAGGGTCGCAGACAAGGGACCAACCGTTCAAAGAGAACAGAGGACATCATGGCCGAAACCAAACCGCTGCTGCGTGCCCTGTCGGGCGAGACCCTGCCCACACCGCCGATCTGGATGATGCGTCAGGCAGGCCGCTATCTGCCCGAATACCGCGCCACCCGCGCCGAAGCAGGCGATTTCCTGTCCCTGTGCTACAACAGCGATCTGGCGACCGAGGTGACCTTGCAGCCCATCCGTCGCTACGGTTTCGACGCTGCGATCCTGTTCGCCGACATTTTGCTGATCCCCGATGCGCTGGGGGCTGATCTGTGGTTCGTGACCGGCGAAGGCCCGCGTCTGTCCACAATCACAACCGAAGAAGATTTCGCAAAGCTTAAAGGCGCGGACGACATCCACGACCATCTGGCCCCGATCTACCAGACCGTCAGCAACCTGTCCTCTGCTCTGCCCAAAGAGGTCGCGTTGATTGGCTTTGCCGGTGCGCCTTGGACCGTGGCCACCTACATGATCGCGGGCCGCGGCACCAAGGACCAAGGTCCGGCGCACACGCTCATGCAGGAAAACACCCCTCTGTTCGAGGCGCTAATCGACCGTCTGACCGACTCGACCATCGAATACCTGTCTGCGCAGATCCGAGCGGGCGCCGAGTGTGTAAAGCTGTTCGACAGCTGGGCCGGATCGCTGAAGGGCGAGGCATTCGACAAATACGCCTTGGCTCCCGCCAAGAAAATCATCAGCGAAATCAAGGACCGTCACCCCGGTGTGCCCGTGATCGCCTTCCCGCGTGAAGCGGGCGACAAGTATATCGGCTTTGCCAAGGAAACTGGCGCGAACTGCGTGGCACTGGACAACTCGGTCAGCCCCGAATGGGCGGCAGAGAACGTGCAGGTCGATGGCTGCGTTCAGGGCAACTTGGCGTCCTCGCACATGGTGACCGGTGGTCAGGCGCTGGTGGATGAGACCCGGCACATTGTGCAGACTTTCAAGAACGGGCCGCACATCTTCAACTTGGGCCACGGGATCACCCCGGACGCGAACCCCGACAACGTCCAGCTGATGATCGACACCGTCCGCGAAAGCTAAGGCATTGACCGCGCCGATCCTGATTGCAGTGGACGGCGGCGGCACCGGTTCGCGCTATGCCATGCGGCGTGGCGCGGACCATTCCGAGGCTGCTGCCGGCCCCGCGAATGTCTCGAGTGACTTTGACGGCGCGCTGGCGAACCTGCGTTCGGGCCTAGAAAAACTAGGGCTTTCTTCGGGCGAAATGCAGGATGCGCGCATCTGCATGGGGCTTGCTGGCGTTTTGGACGAGGCAGACGCAGCGCGGGTCCTGCACGCACTCTCCCTACCCTATCTCAGAATTCTCGATGACCGCGCGATTGCTTTGCGTGGGGCGTTCAGTCGTTCTGGCGCAGGCTGCGTCGCTGGGGTCGGCACGGGGTCCTACCTTGGCATTTTAGCAGGCGGCAAAGCGCGCTTTGCAGGTGGCTGGGGCCTTGCCTTGGGTGACGAGGCAAGCGGCGCTTGGATCGGACGAGAGGCGTTGCGTGCTGCGCTCTTTGCCTCCGAAGGGGCGGAGTCCTCTGCGCTGACAGAGCACCTTTTGACCACACCGCCATCGGGGTTGATCCGGCTGGCGGCAGATGCCGCCCCGCACCGGTTGGGCCAATTTGCACCAGAGGTTGTCGCGTTCGCGCAGCAAGGTGATCCAATTGCTGTCGCGATTTTAAAGGCAGGCGCAACCTATCTAGAAACCGGCTTGTGTCGTTTAGGTTGGAAAGAGAGTGTGCCGCTGGTTCTGACGGGCGGTCTCGGACCAGTTTATGCGGACTATCTGCCAGCAAAGATGCAGGCGACTCTCCAGAAACCAGAAGGCTCCGCACTGGATGGTGCCTTCCTCTACGCGGCTGAAATTGCATGATTTTATCTGGGGCACGGATTTTCGACGGGGTTAAGCTGCACGAGGGTTTCAGCCTTGCCCATCACCAAGGGCGGATCGCCGGACTGACAGAGCGGCAGGGTACCGATTTGGGCGGCGGTATCTTGTGCCCGGGCTATGTCGACCTACAGGTGAACGGTGGCGGCGGCGCAATGTTCAACGAAGCACCCACGGTCGAGACGCTGCGGGCGATGGCAGAAGCCCATCTGAACCTTGGGGCAACCTCTATTTTGCCGACACTGATCACCGCCCCGATCGAGACCTTTCAGGCCGCCGTCAACGCTATCGCGCAGGCACGCAACGAGGGGATCAAAAGCATCGTCGGTTTGCATCTCGAAGGTCCGCATCTGGGCCGCGCAGGCGCGCATTCCGAAGCCCTGTTGCGACCGATGACAGACACTGACGTGGACCTCTATTGCCATGCCGCACGGGTGGTGGGCTGCATGAAGGTGACCCTCGCGCCGGAGATGGCATCTGACAGTCAAATCAGTAGGTTACACGAATCTGGAGTGATCGTTTCCTTGGGTCACACCAATGCTACATTTGACCGCTGCCGCGTCGCTTCGAAGGCGGGTGCGACGGTGGTGACTCATCTGTTCAATGCGATGACGGGTCTGCATCACCGCGAGCCTGGCTGTGTCGGCGCGGCGCTGTCCGATCCTAGGCTTTCTGCGGGGCTAATCGCGGACAAGGAACATGTGCATCCGGGGCTGCTGGCGATGGTCTGGCGGGCCAAGGCGGGGACTGATCGGCTGTTTTTGGTGAGCGATGCCATGGCGGTCGCGGGCACGGGACAAACGGAATTTACCCTTAATGGACGTAGGGTTATCCGAAATCAGGGGCGCCTGACCTTAGCAGACGGGACACTCGCGGGGGCCGATTTGAACCTGTCGGCGGCGGTGCGCAATATGGCTGCAGCCGGTGTGCCTTTGATCGATGCATTGGCCATGGCCACACGTATTCCTGCGGACATTATAGGGCGCGATGATCTGGGGCGGATCGAGATGGGACGCCCCGCAGATTTGATCCATTTGAGTGACGATCTGACGCTTCAAGGCGTCTGGCGAGGCGGGCAAAGGATCCTCTGACCCTACCAAAAACAGTGTCTGGTTCGCGTATGGCTGACGTATGGCTTACGTACATACGTCAGCGCATGACGCGATCCATTAGACCCACTTGGCCAGAGGCGGCAGGCTCATCAAAACGGCGTTCGCATCGTGGCCGGTTTCGAGGCCGAATTTCGTCCCCCGATCGTAGACCAGATTGTATTCCGCATAGAGCCCGCGGTGCACCAATTGAGTGTCCTTGTCCGCGTCGGTCCATTCGGTGTCGCGGCGCTTTTCCACCAGCGGGAGGTAGGCGGGCAAGAAGGCCTTGCCGATATCTTGGGTCAGGGTGAAATCCGATTCCCAATCACCGCTGCACTGGTCATCCATAAAGATTCCGCCAACGCCGCGCGCGCGCTTGCGGTGGGGGACGTAGAAATATTCATCCGCCCATGCCTTGAGCTTGGGGTACCAGTCGGCCCCGTGGGGGTCGAGGTGCGCCTTTTGCGTGTCGTGGAAATGCTGGGTGTCCTCGGCGTATTCAATGCAGGGGTTCAGGTCGGACCCGCCCCCGAACCACCACGCATGGGGCGTCCAGAACATGCGGGTGTTCATGTGAACCGCAGGGGCGTGCGGGTTCTGCATGTGCGCGACCAAGGAGATGCCCGAAGCCCAGAAGCGCGGGTCCTCTTTCATGCCGGGGATGCCCTTGCGCGCGGCCATGGCCATCTGCGCCCGTTCGCCCAAGGTGCCGTAGACGGTCGAGATGTTTACGCCGACCTTTTCAAAAACGCGGCCCCCGCGCATCACGGACATCAGGCCGCCGCCCGCGTCCGAGCCATCGTCAGCGGTGCGCGAGGTCGGGGTCACTTCGAACCGGCCTGCGGGCATGCTGTCCGAAAGAGGGCCCGTATGACTGTCCTCGAGCCCTTCGAACGCGGCGACGATCTGGTCGCGCAATTCTTTGAACCACGCGGATGCACGTTCGCGTTCGGTGACGAGTTCTTCGGTCATTGGCCCCTCCGTTCGTTCGTTGGGAAATGGCTAGCAGGTGGACGGGAGACTGACCAGAGGGACGCGATGCAGGGCTTTACGCAAATGTGATAGGAATCACGCAAGACACTGTAAATTCCCAACGTATATTGGCGGTATGACCCGATTCATTTGTTTGATTTTGTCTGGTGCTCTGATGATGTCTGCAACTTTTGCAGGCGCGTCGGTTCCCTTTGACGGAAACTGGAAGGAGCAACGCTTTTCGCTGTTCGCTTCCAACGAATTTTTGCAACGCGGAAATGCGGTTGATGTCGCGTCCGACGGGACGGTTTCGCTGCTGTGGCAGCGTGTGCCGACCTATGATCGGGACACGGTTGAGGCCCGCTGGTCGTGGGAGGTGAAAGAATCCGTGCCCCCGACCGACTTGACCCAAAAGGGCGGTGATGATCGGAACCTGTCGCTGTATTTCGTCTTTTTGCCGGACGATCTGGTCGCAGAGGCCGAGGCGCGAGGCATCCGCTGGATGCTGAAGCAGACTGCGGTCCGGGTCCTGCTGTACACTTGGGGTGGGCGTGACCAAGACGTCGGGCTGATCGCCGCGTCGCCTTATATGAATAATCAGGGCGCGATGTTCGTTAAACGCGCGGCCGGTGCGGGCAAATTTTCGGAAAAGGTTGATCTTCGTGCGGATTATGCACGGGCCTTTGGCGGGGATGCCGGTTCGCTGGTGGGGATTGCCCTGTCCGCAGACAGTGACGACACGGACAGCCAAGTGCGGGCGACCCTATCCGATCTGGCGCTCATTGGTCCCTAGAATTGACAGCGTGCTGCGGTGCAGCTAAAGATGAATGGCCGAAAAATGTAGGACCGGTTCGGTTATCCCGGTCACTGCCATCGTGCAGGATTTAGTCAGGGCGTGCTCTGAACCCGCGGCATCCAACCCAAACTTTTGGGGGATGCTGACCAGTGTGTGAAAACCGGCTCCCCCTCTTTGAAGAAAGAGGACTTTATGCAACCCAAGAAAATGATCATCGTCGCGCAGTTCTTTATTTCTGGGATGATGGCGCTGTTCATGTCCGGCGTGATGAGCGTGATCCACATGGGCTTCAGTCAGGCGTGGCTGGCCCAGTGGGGGCCGAATTTCCTGACTGCGTGGCCGATTGCCTTTGTGGCGAGCATGGTGGTGGGGCCGATCGGCTTTGCTCTTGCGCGCAAGGTTCTGCGCGAAGAGGTCGTCGTCTGATCTGTGATTTGCCCCTTGTCCCGCTGGCTGCGTATAAGGGGTGCAATCCACAGGAGACCCGTGATGTTCCGATACACTCTGCCGCTATTGCTGGTGCTGGCCGCGTGCGCCACGCCCCGCGAGAAATGCTTGTCTGATGCGTCCGAGGATCTGCGGATTCTGGATGGGCTGATTGCCGAGCAGCGGGTGGTGGTGAACAGGGGCTTCCGCATGGATCAGACGCTGGAAAGCCGCAGCCGCGTGCAGTTCTGTGCGGGAACTGGGGGGAATGTGTCGATCCGGCTGTGCAACGGGCGCAATCTGCGGACGGTCGAGCGGCCTGTGGCCGTAGATATCCCGACCGAACAACGCAAGCTGGATCAGCTGCTGTCGCGCAGGGATGCTCTGGTCAGCCAGACGGCGCAGGCGCAAGCGTTCTGTCCGCCCGCGTGATCGGGAATTAGTGCGCGGGGGCGGCGACGGTATCCAGCAGGGTCCGGCCGCCATCGACGGTGACGATCTGACCGGTCATGAAGCTGGCCGCATCCGAGACAAGGAAATGCACAGCCTCTGCCACCTCGGTGGGGCTGGCGATGCGGCCCATGGGGGTGTGACTCTCGATGTCGTTGCGGAAGTCGCGGTTGTCCTTGAGCGTGTCCTTGAGCGAGCAGCTCATGACGCTGCCAAAGGCCAATGCGTTCACGCGGATATGGTTGGGGGCCAGCGCGACCGCCATGGATCGGGTCATCTGGTCGAGCGCGGCGGCGCTGACCGAGAACGCCAGAAGATCGGGGTGCGTGCGGGTCGCGAGAATCGAGGACAGGTTGACGATGGCACCGGCAGAGTTGCTGTCGTTGCCCTCTTTTTCGGCCTGTTTGATCATACGCTTGGCGACCATCTGGGTCATCCGCAGGCTGGTCATCATGTTCTGCTGCAAGAGCTGCTCGACCGCGTCATCTTCGGAGTTCAGAGGGTCCGAGGTCAGAACCTGACGCGAGGCGTTGACCAAGATGTCGACGCGATCAAACGCGTCGATGGTGGCCGACAGCAGGTTCGCTTGGGTCAGACGTTCGCGCAGATCACCGGCAAAGAATTGGACGTTGTCCTCTTTCTTGGCCATGTCGCCGACTTCGGCCTTGAGTTGCGCTTCGTCCATGTCCGCGAACATGACGTTCGCGCCCTTGTTGGCAAAGTGGCGGCCGATGGCCAAGCCGATGCCGTTGGCAGAGCCTGTGACGATTGCCGTCTTGCCTTGGATAGAAAAACCCATAGCTCGAAACCTCTTGGTAAATCCGCTGCGTTAGCGGCTGCGGCGCGGGCGCACAGCCTCGAGCACCTTGAAAGACCTGTCACCGGCGATCTCTGACACATCGGCAAAGAACTCGCCCAAGGTTGATTCATAGGGGAGATGGCGGTTTGCGACTACCCATAGTTTGCCGTTCTGCGCCAGCATCCCGTGAGCTGCCCGAATAAACGCCTGACCGATGGCTGGATCAGCATCGCGGCTGGTGTGGAACGGCGGGTTCATCACGACGGCATCCATGTTTTCGGGGTGGTGCCAGCGGGTCGCGTCGGCCCAGTGGAACCGCACGCGGTCGTCCTTGATCGTTTCGCGGGCGCAGTCCAGCGCGGTGGCTTCGGCTTCGACCAGATGCAGGCTTTCCAGCCCTTCGCGGTCCAGAATGTTGGCCGAGATGTAGCCCCAACCTGCACCGAGGTCGGTCACGCGGCGGCCCAGTTTCTTGGGCAGGGTGTTGACCAGGAGTTGCGAGGCGCGGTCCACCTTGTCCGCCGAGAACACGCCAGGCGCGGTCAGGTAGCCATCTGCGTTTTTGGACGGCGCTTTGCGCCAGTCGGCAAAGGCATCGGACGCGGCGCACCAGAAAATCTTGCCATGGGCCTTGGAGATCGGGCCGTGGACATCAGCGCGCTTGCGCACATCCTTGAGCACGGATTCGATGCCGTCGGTTTTGCCGCCGTCGATCACCACTGTGCCGCCGGATGTGGTGGCCATGGCGCGGGCGATCAGGTCGCGGGCCTCGTCCTTGGCGCGGGGCAGGCAGACGATGGACAGCGCGTAGGGACCAGTTTCCGCAGCCACGGCGCGGTAGCCGCGCGCGGTCAGCATGGCGTGATCGGGGGCAAAGCTCTGGATCGCCTCGACCCGGTCGCGGGGCAGGGGATCGAGCGGTGTGTCGCCGCGCGGACGGAAGACAGCAATAGCGCCATCCTCGGGCAGGGTCAGACCTGCCTCGAGCGCAAGAGAGAGTCGGATGTTTTCCATGATTGGCAGGGCCGCGGCCCTACTCCTTTTCCATAGTGCACTGGAGAGGGTGTTCGTGGCGGCGGGCAAAGTCCATCACCTGCGCCACCTTGGTTTCGGCCACCTCGTGGCTGAAGACGCCAACAACGGCGACACCCTTTTTGTGCACGGTAAGCATAATTTCGAAGGCCTGTGAGTGGTTCAAGCCAAAGAACCGCTCGAGCACGTGAACCACGAACTCCATCGGCGTGTAGTCGTCATTCAGCAGCAGCACCTTGTACATCGGTGGTCGCTGCGTCTTGCGACGGGTTTGAAGAACAACAGAACCGTCGCCTTCGTTTTCGTTTTCGTCTGACATCGTCCAAGGGAACTGGGTCATGGAGATGAATTCATCCCTTCCGTGGCCTCTGACCGCCTTATATAGCTGTTATAGATAGAGATTAAAGCCCCTTAAGGTCGAATTGCGCATGGCACATACGGTTACAACGCTGGCATTTGATGCCGATGATACCCTTTGGCACAATGAACGGCACTTCCGCATGAGCGAGGAACGCTTTGCAGACCTGCTAAAGGACTATGCCGACCCTGACCATTTGGCCGAACGGCTGCTGGCTGCGGAAAAGAAAAACGTGGGTCACTACGGGTTCGGGGTCAAAGGGTTCGTCCTGTCGATGATCGAGACCGCGATCGAGGTCACGGACGAGCGTGTTCCGGCCCGTGTCATCAAGGAATTGATCGCGAGCGGGCAGGATTTGCTGAGCTATCCGATCGAGTTGATGCCCGGAGCGGGCGAGGTGGTCGAGCAGATGGCGGGCCGCTACAAGCTGATCGTGATCACCAAGGGCGACCTTTTGGACCAAGAGCGCAAGCTGGCGCAGTCCGGGCTGGGCGAGATGTTCGATGGTGTCGAAATTGTCAGTGACAAAACGGCGGCGATCTATGAGCAGCTATTTGTTAAATGGTCTAACGGATCGGGCGGCGCGATGATGATCGGGAACTCGATGAAATCGGACGTGATTCCCGCAATCGAGGCCGGTGCATGGGGCGTTTATGTCCCGAGCGAGATCACGTGGGCGCTGGAACATGCCGAGGCGCCCAAAGAATCCGCAAAATTCCGAGAAATAGCATCGCTTCATGCACTTCCGGAGTTGCTGGAATCCCTGACCTGATTCCCCTCTACTGGTGAGGGTGACCTCTCCGAATGGACCAAAACTTATCCACAGGAACTACATCTTGTGGGCAAAAGGATGCCGAAATACGATCAATTCTTTCTCTCGTTTTTGAGAGTCTGACTTTATTACACGCTTACGCTGTGTTAGCTTTTTCCCAATAAAACAAAAATGACTGATCGAAAAAATTCGGCGGTTTGAGGCAGAACATGGCTAGAGCAGTTAAGGCACCCCCGTCAGTGCAGTGGGCCCGGTTTGGGCTCGTGCTTATTGCACTTGTATGGGTGTTAGTGGTCCTTCCCCTTACGGCAATTGCAGCGCCCCATGCAGCGCTCGTGATGGATGCACGAACAGGTGAGGTCCTACATACCGACAACGCAGACGCGCGATTGCACCCTGCATCGCTGACCAAGATGATGACGCTGTACATTGCCTTTGAGGCGATTGAGCACGGCGAGATCGGCGTAGACGATCTGGTCACCATCTCGGCCAACGCTGCGAAAGAACCCCCCTCGAAACTCGGGATGCGTGCGGGACAGAAGATCCGCCTGCGGTATCTGATTCGCGCCGCAGCGGTGAAGTCGGCGAACGACGCCGCCACCGCGATCGGCGAGGCGATTTCGGGATCGGAAAAGGCGTTTGCCGCACGGATGAACCGCACGGCCAAGGCGCTGGGGATGACGCGCACCACTTTCCAGAACGCGCATGGTCTGACGCAAAAAGGCCACCTGAGCACAGCGCGGGATATGAGCATTCTGGGCCGTCACCTACTATATGATTACCCCGCCTATTATTCGCTGTTCAAACGGACCACGGTGGATGTGGGGGGACGGACCCTGTATCACACCAACCGCCGGTTCCTGCGGGACTATGCGGGCGCGGACGGGATCAAGACCGGCTACACCTCGGCGGCGGGCTTTAACCTGACGGCGTCGGCACTGCGCGGCAAAGAGCGGATCATTGTTACGGTATTTGGCGGAACATCGACCGCTGCCCGTAACAAGAAGGTCGCAGCCCTCATGGATCTGGGCTTCAAAAAGGCGCCGAGCCGCGTGGCTGTGCGCCGGACCTCGCGTCCACCCTACCAAGGCAACGCGGGCATCGGCGGCGGGCAGAACTACGCCAGCACCAGCATGACCAAGAGTCTGCGCCCTGTTCTTCGCCCCCTGCCCCAAGATCCGATCCAACTGGCGGGCCTGAACAACGATATTGCAACCGCTTTGGCCATGGCCGCCGAAGAAGGCCCCTTGGCCCAAGGCGATGCCGAAGAGCCAACCATCGACATGAATCCCATAACCCCGCGCGCCAGACCGCTGGTCAAGGCCGTCGATGCGGGTCCAGCAGTTGCGGCCAGCCTAGCAGCCGTTGCACCGGTCAAGCCCGCCAAGCCACGCGTTATCTCTCGTAATCTGACAGACGAGAAACTGTGGGGGATCAATGTCGGCCGGTTCGGCAATCGCCATCTGGCCGAGCGCGCGCTCGTGACAACTGCACTTAAGGAAGTCGAGACCCTGCAAGGTGCCGAACGTCAGGTTGCGGTGCGGTCCACTGGCTACGATGCCAACTTTATGGGCCTGTCCAGAGACACCGCGGATTTGGCCTGTAGGCGCCTTCAGGCACGCAATATGAACTGTTTCATGGTGGGGCCCTCTTAAGGGCCCTTTCCTTTTTTAACGATATTCGCAAACATTGGGCACATTGCGTGTACAGACCGCTGCATCTGCAGCATATTGTTTTATCAAGCGAAGCTGTTTTCTAAATTCGAACGGAGTTGCGTGTGCAATTCGAACGCCGGATCCTAAAGGCACAGTCCCTGCCCGAGACTGTTGCCAGCCCTGATGCCCCCAAAGCCTTGTTTTGCCTGCGCCGCCCCGAGGGCGTGACGCTCTATCTGCAACCAGAGCTATTACGCGGGCGCGATCCCAAAGCGTTCTTTTTGCACCCCGTCGAGGTGGACGGTTTCAAAGACAGCCTGACCATTCGCTCCCCCCACTTTGATGGTGTCATGTTGCAGGACGCGGAAACCGAACTCTTTGCAGGAAAGCGCTGTGTGCTGGCGGTCCGGAACGGCGAACGCCCTGCAATCCTGCGCGAATGGCTAGAGGGTTTGGTCCGGCACCACGGGCTGGAAGCGGCATTGATCCTGGACCGTTCAGCACCCAATGCCGCAGAAGCAGATGCTAAAAAGATCAAGGCAGTCCTGCAGAAGTCCAAGGTGCTAAAGCACTTAACTGTGGTCATACTCTCTGCCGATGTGCCTTTGGGTCATCCCGAATTGGGCCACGAAGCCCACCCCATGAATGCCCCCGACGCCCCGGGCAAGGACCGGATGGATCATCCCGAAGCCGACCCGTGGCATTCGCCGATTCTTTTTGGCTCGTTCTACGAGATGGCGCGCGAAGTCTATTTGGCTGAGGCTCGGTCGGTTCTGGCGCTAGACCCGCTGGATTTGTTGCCCGCGCCCGATGCGCGGCACGCCAATGTCTTTGACGCAGCCGAGGCACACCCCGGCCAGTATGTACAGCTGGTCGGTCACCGCGCCTACCCTTGGGCGATTCGCCCGAATGCTCTGCCCGAATTCGCTGACCACATCTGCCTTCGCTTTGACGAAGGCGCAGGTCATGGGCGGTGGTGTTATGCTCCCAAATCCGGAATGCAGGCGGTTTGGCGCTGGCGGCGTATCGTCGGCACCGATGTTCAGAAGCAACCCATCCGCTTTTACCGCTGCATGGCCCTGCGCTATGGCGAAGAGACCGACGGCGGCCAACAGGTGTCTCGTCTGGTTCCGAAATCCAGTCTGGTCGAAAGCGAACTCCTGCTCTCTATCGCCAAGGCCGCAAATCACAAACCCCGGCGCCTGCCAGAGGCGAAAACCCGTGCCGCCAATCAGCGCAAGAACGATGTGGCAATCGTCACAACAATGAAGAACGAAGGCCCCTTCATCCTAGAGTGGCTGGCCTATCACCGCGTCATTGGCGTGGAGAAATTTCTTGTTTTTACAAATGATTGCACGGACGGGACGGACACTCTCTTTGATCTGTTGCAGCGCAAGGGGCTGGTTGAGCACCGCGAGAATCCGTTCCGCGAGATGGACCTGAAGCCGCAGCACGCCGCGCTTGCTGCGGCAGAGAATGAGCCGATCATGAAAAATGCCGGTTGGTGCATTTGCATGGACGTGGATGAATACATCAATATCCACGTGGGCGACGGAACGCTAAAGGCACTGTTCAACGCTGTTCCCGACGCGAATATGATCAGCATGACGTGGCGGCTCTATGGCAATGCGGACGTCCATGAATTCGACCCGCGCCCGATTATTGGGCAGTTCGACCGGTGCGCACCGGAAATGTCCCGTAAACCCCATCAGGCGTGGGGCTTCAAAACTCTGTTCCGCAACATTGGCCTGTTCAAGAAGATGGGCGTACACCGCCCCAAGGGACTGAAGCCGCAGTTGGTCGACGAGATCAACTGGGTGAATGGCTCTGGCAAGCCGATGCCGGAAAAGGAATACCGGACAGCGTGGCGCTCGACCGCGTCAACTGTAGGCTACAACATGGTGTCGCTGAACCACTATGCGGTGCGCTCGGCCGAGAGTTTCTTGGTGAAGCGGGATCGTGGACGGGTGAACCACGTGGATCGGGACCAGGGGCTGGCGTATTGGTTCCGAATGAACAACAATTACGAGGAAAACCGCAGCATCATGCGGATGATCCCCCGGGTCGAGGCCGAGATGGCGCGCCTGCTCGAAGATCCCGAGATTCGCGCCGCCCACGAGCATTGCATTGCTGAACACCGCGCGCATATCGACCGCCTGATGGGGACCGAGAATTACCGCAAATTCTATGGCGATATCACGGGCGAACGGATGGAACGGCTGAGCCGGATGCACCTGCATTTCGGGTCAGCAGTGTTCCACACCGGCCCTGACTGCGTGCCAGACGACGTGGTGTTCAAAGACCAGCCTGCGGATTTCTTTTTCACCGTCGAAGAAATGGAAGGCGAGCAGGAGTTCTAGAGCCCCTGCCCCTTGACCTGCTCTTTCAGGTCTTTCTGAAATTGGCGCAGTTTCCAGTTGTCCTTCTGACTGCGGGCATAGGCAGTGGCAGACAGGGCCAATTTCGTGTGCCCCTTCTCGACTGCTTGTTCCAGCAAACGCAGGGTATATGGGATGGCATTTCGGCGGTTGCGGAGCAGTTCGTAAAACCGCTGACGGGTCATGGAGCCGTCGAGCATTTCCATCGAAACGGGCTTCAGGATTTCCATTCGCTTAAAACTGGGGGGCACCTTGTGGGTCAGATGGTTCCAGCCCAGAACTTCGCAGTTGGGTTGGGTCAGGCGGTCGATATGGGCCTGATCTTCGGGGACGAGGGGGTCGTAGACCAGATACGCCTTGCCCGCCGCCGCAAGACCGGTGGCCGCATCGCGATAGGGGCCTTGGCTCCAGTCGGCGCGGTTTGCAGCGCGGTCGTAGCGGTTTTCAAAGGGGGCAAGGTCCTTGGCCAGCGTGGACTGGGGGCTGAATGCGACGACGGTGCATCCGGGCGCGAGGCCAGCAAAGGCGCAGGCCCCGTAGGCCCCCATGCTGGAGCCGTACATACTGACCGCCGGATAGGACGAGAAGACACCGCAATCGCGCATCCCCTCTAGGATGCGGAACAGGGCCAGATCGCGGAACCAGTCCGATTTTTTGCACATCACGCCCACAACGCCCCAGCCATTTTTCCGCGCGAGGTCAAAGGCCCACGGCTTGCGCGGCCCTTCTTCGCGGTTCCAAGACAGGTTGTCGAAGCCGACCAGAAGGCGGTCTTTGCCCGGGATATGGACAACCACGTGCCGAGGCGTCTCGTGGTATTCACCCTTTTCCTCGGCCGCGAGGCGTTGCATCAGGGAAAAGTCAAAGCTGGCCACGGTCGCGGCCCCTTAGCGTTTCTGCACGATCAACAGGTTGGGTTGCTTGGCCTTGATATAGAAGGCGGGCACCAGCATCGCCCCCGAAATGTCCAGCCGCAGATCGTTGAACTGGTTGCCGATCTCGTGGTCCGAATGGCGGAAGATGCCGTCCCTGTTGTAGCTGTCGAACAGTTCGGTGGTCGTCGTGAACTTGGCAGGTTCCAGCTTTGCGGGTTGGCGGCGCAGGCCCTCCATCAAATAAAACCCGCCAGAGCGCAGCTTCGGGAACAGCTTAACGAAGGCCTTCTGCTGATGCGGAGACGCGTGGCTGGCGTCATCAATGATGAAATCGAATTCACCAAGCTGGTCGGCGGTTTTGTCCAGTGCCGCTTCATCGCCCAAGTCGCATTGGACAAAGGTAAAGCGATCATCCTTGAGCCAGCTAAAGTCCGAAATGTCGATGCCGGTGATCTCGCCCTTTTGGAAATAGTCGAGCCACATGCGGACGGATGGTGCATCAGTTGTTTCGCGATCCACATCGTTACCGCGTTCGGGGCCACCGTCTTGCAAACCAAGCTCTAGCAAAGAGACCGCGCGGTTCCGGTGAGGCTGCATGATCATCTGGTAGGCTTCGGTGTAGCGGAATTTGTTGCCACCCTTATTGGTGCCGTACTTGTCGGCCAGATCGGTCAGGTTGGTTTTGCCGCGGCCCACTTTTTCAGCGGCGCGAACGGGGGACAGGGGTGCGACGACTGTTCCGTCCTCGGCCACTTTGGCTTTGCGGCGGATGGGGGCCTTTTCGGGGTCAATGCCGTGTTTGTTCAGCAGTTGGCCGATCAGACTTTTGGGGTGGGGCGGTTCGCCAGCTTCGCCCAAGCGTGCCCGCATCCGGCGGCCGTAGAGGTGCACGGAATAGGTGTTTTCCGTGATGTAATCCGACGTGTCGAAGTTGCGCCGCAACATGAAACGGCGGTCTTTGAAGGTGAAGGGATAAAGACCCTCTTGGGGGAGGGCGAACCGCGCCTCGCCGGTTTCCTGAAGGAAATGGGTGACCGCGTGCGGCCCCCAAACGCCCCAAGGCTGTTCGCTGGCATGGACAGGATCACCAGCATCGCGCTTGGCGATCAGCTCTGCCTCGTATTCGGGGCCATAATAGCTGGGGATCGCGAATTCATCGCTGGTGAAATCCAAGAGCGCATTCAAGGTGTCACAGTCATGAGGCAGTCCAAGTACGCCGCCATTGATATGATGCTTGGACTCCCAGCCGTAGAAGTGGCCATTCGGAGTTTCGAACGGCTTCATGCAATAGGCGTCCGTGTCAGCCCAGATGGTGTTGCGCATCTTCTTCAGCATCTTGTAGCGGAACAGGTCCGAGTGCAGCGCGGGGCTGCCGGTGCGTTCATGCTGTAAGAAATTCGTCTGCGGCAGGATTTCATTGGCATCTGCCAGTTCAATCCCGTCAGGCACATTTTCCAGAGGACCGTAATGGTAGAGAACAGTGTGGTGCCCCGCATCCACAAAGGATTTCATGCAGAGCTGTTCCAGATAGCTTAGCGGGCCTTCCATCCACAGAGCCGCGATCGTGTACTTTTGTTTAGCCATCAGAAACCTGTCTCTACCTTCGTGCTACAAGGTGCATACTTGGATGCAGGTTACTTGGGGTAGATGGACTTTTTCCAGCACTTCTTGGCTCAAAGCCTCAAAAAATGGGAGAGATTCCGCGTTTAGCAGAAACAATCCCTTATGATTTAGCGTCTTTGGTAATTACGGTTTGGGGTGATCGTCCCACTGGTCGCTTAGGATACGCTGGCTATCACCATCGGGGTCCTCGTACTGGCTGGAGCGCAGGGTGTAGACGAACCCGACAAGGCCGAGGCCACCAAGTATCAGAGAAATTGGGATCAACATTGTTAATACTTGCATGGGTTACCTCAGGCGGAGCGCATTGAGCGACACGATGATCGAGCTGGAGGACATGGCCAGCGCGGCAATCAGGGGAGTCGCCAGACCGATGATCGCAAAGGGAACGGCGATCACGTTGTAGGCGGTCGCGATGCGGAAGTTTTCTTTGATACGGTTGGTGGCTTTGCGAGCGGTCACGAGCGAGTCCGCGACGGGGGACAAGTCGCGACCCAAGAGCACGATATCCGACGCAACACGGGCCGCATCCAGTGCTGTGGCAGGGCTGATCGAGACATCGGCGGCGGCGAGCGCAGCGGTATCGTTCAGGCCGTCGCCGACCATCAGAACATGCGCGCCGCTTGCGGACAGGGATTCGATGGTGGCGAGCTTGGTCTGGGGTAGGCAGTTCGCTTCGTATTCGGTGATGCCAAGGCGGTGCGCCAGATCGGCCACGGGCGTTTCACTGTCGCCGGACAGCAGCATGACCCGTTTGCCCGCAGCTTTGAGCGCGGTGATTGTCTCTGCAGCGCCAGCGCGCAAGTCGTCGGCGAAGCGGAACTGCACGGGCGCATTACTGCCCACGCGCAGCCAAGCCGAGGTCACGTCGCCCGCCTCTGCGCCGATCCAGTCGTTGCGGCCCAAGCGCACAGTCTGACCCTGCCACTTGGCCTTCGTCCCTTGGCCGGGGCGTTCGGTGATGTCGGTGATCTGGGCTGGCTTGATGCCAGCGGCGCGAGCGGCGGTGGTGATGGCGCGGGACAGGGGGTGGCTGGACCCCTCGGCCAAGGCCAGTGCGATTTCCAGATCGGCGGTGCTGTGATCGCCAAGGTTGGACAGCACGGGGGTGCCTTCGGTCAGGGTGCCGGTTTTGTCGAATACGACTGTGTCCACGGTGGCCAGACGCTCTAGCGCGGTTTCGTGCTTGATCAGCATCCCTTTGCGGAACAGGCGACCAGAGGCGGCGGTGGTCACGGCAGGCACGGCCAGACCCAAAGCGCAGGGGCAGGTGATGATCAGAACAGCTGCCGCGATGTTGAGAGAGGTGCGCAGATCCTGCGAGTAGATGAACCAGCCGACAAAACTGAGCGCCGACAGGATGTGAACACCGGGCGCATAGAGTTTCGCGGCGCGGTCCGCCAGCGAGGTATAGCGCGAGCGACCGGATTCCGCGATCGCGACCAGATCAGCCATACGGTGCAGCGAAGTGTCCTGCCCCACGGCAGTCGCGCGGATGGTCAGGGGGCCGGTCAGATTAACCTCGCCTGCGCTGATCGCTTGGCCCGGTGCAGCGGCCACGGGCACGGTTTCTCCGGTCAGGAGCGAACGGTCCAGTTCCGAGGTGCCGGTGACAATCTCGCCGTCCACGGGGCAGCGCGAACCCGGGCGGACCAGCACCATGTCCCCGATGCGCAGGTCTGCGGCGGCGACGGTTTCCTCTGCCCCGTCGGTGAGGCGGATGGCGCGGGGGACTTCCAATGCCGCGAGTTCTTCGGCGGCGGAGCGGGCGACGGCGCGGGTGCGATGATCCAGATAGCGGCCCGCCAGTAGGAAGAAGGTCAGGGTGAGCGCGGCGTCGAAATAGGCGTGGTGGCCGGACAGGGCGGTTTCCCAGACGGACATGACGACGGCCAGCAGGATCGCCAGCGTGATCGGAACGTCCATGTTCAGGCGACCTGCCGACAGCGCCTTCCACGCGTTGCGGAAGAAGGGTTGCCCCGAGAACCCGATGGCAGGCAGAGTGATCGCCGCAGAAATCCAGTGAAACATGTCACGGGTGGCGTCGGCGGCACCGGCCCAGACCGACACCGACAGCAGCATCACGTTCATCGAGGCAAAGCCCGCAACGGCCAGACGCATAAGCAGATCGCGGCCCGCCTTGTCCGTGGCGGTGGACTGGATCGTGGCCACGTCAAGCTCGTGCGCTTCGTAGCCGATCCCTTCGAGCAAGCCGACCAGATCGGAGGGGTCGACGGACATCTCGGCGTCCACATTGGCGCGCTTAAGGGTCAGGTTAACCCGCGCATCCTTGACGCCCGGATAGGCGTTGAGGGCAGACTCGACCGCGCTGATGCAGGCCGAGCAGTGAATGGTAGGCAAGGACAGCGCGATCCGTGTGTCTTTGAGCGCCTCGGCGCGGGCGGCGATCGCCTCGGCCGAGGGGGCAGCAACACAGGCCGGACACGCCGAAGGGGCCTGACGACTGATCGCGACTGTCATTGGATTAGCCTTTCACGTGCAGCACAAGGCGCTGCTGGAACAGAGTTCCGTCTTCGGACCGCGCCTTAAGGCGCAGGTTCCAGTTGCCACGGCCCAGAGTGACGGGGGCCGACAGGTCGGTGCCGGTCCACGCAAAGACGGGTGTGGTGTCGTCCCGCGCTTCGGTCGCGCGGCCCAAGATCGCCTCTTCGATCACGGGGTTTACGGGGCGGCCGTTTTCATCGCGGATCGACAGGATCAGATTGCCCCGCTCCAAACGGATCTGGGCATCCCAGCCCAAGGCAAGCTGCGCCTTTTGTGCTTCGTTGAACTTCTGGCTGGCGACATAAGAATTCTTGGTCTCGAGCCCGGGAAAGGTATGGATGGCGTTGTACGCCATCACAAGGTTTACAGTGATGATCACACCGAAGGCCGCGACAAATCCGGCAAACACGTGCCATCCCTTGAGGCGGAATTCCTGTTTCGCTGCTTGGGCCATCAATTATCCCTTCCGTTAAAGACGGTGTCTTTGCTGACTTGCTCTTCGGCGACCGGATCGGTGACCGTGATGGTCATTTCGGTCCGCTCCGCTTGGGCGGCGTCGGTGTCTGGTGCGGCGACGATATAGACGCGCTGCAGCTTGGTACTGTCTGCCGGAACGTCGGTCACGTTCTCATCATAGCCTTCGAGCTTCAGTTCGAACACATCAGAGGGCGCGACGGTTACGACAAATCCACGATCCTCGCCATGTTTGTTCCGCAGGCGTACGTCATAGGTGTTGCGGATCGAGCCATCGGACAGGGTCACAAAAGTCGGGTTGCGGACAGGCGCGACGGTCATGTCGATGTCCTGACGGCTGAGAAGCGCGATGATCAGGCCAACGCCGACCAGCGACCACAGTGCTGTGTACAGCAGGACGCGCGGGCGGAAGATATGTTTCATAATCGGGCGGGGGGCGTTGCCCTCGCGCTCGAGCTTCTCGTCCGAGAGCGCGATGTAGTCGATCAGGCCGCGGGGCTTGCCCACCTTGGCCATGATGTCGTCGCAGGCGTCGATGCAGAGCGCACAGGTGATGCATTCCAACTGCTGGCCGTTGCGGATGTCGATGCCGACAGGGCAGACGTTCACGCAGGCCATACAGTCGATGCAATCACCTAGGTTCTCGGCGCCTTCGGCCTTGCGGTGCTTGCCTCGGGGTTCGCCGCGCCATTCGCGGTAGCCCACGGTAATGGTGTCTTCGTCCATCATGGCCGCCTGAATACGGGGCCAAGGGCAAGCGTAGATGCAGATCTGTTCGCGCATGAAGCCACCAAAGACAAAGGTGGTCAGGGTCAGAACGCCCATAGTGGTATAGGCCACAGGGTGCGCGCGGAAATGCAGCAGATCATTGAGCAGGGTTGGCGCGTCGGTGAAGTAGAACACCCATGCGCCGCCGGTCGCGAGGCCGATTAGGAACCACAATGCCCATTTGGTTGCCCTGAGTCGCGCTTTGCGCAGGTCCATCTTCTTCTGTCGGTGCAGGCGCAAACGCGCGTTGCGGTCGCCTTCGACCCAGCGTTCGACCAGAATAAAGAGGTCGGTCCAGACCGTCTGCGGGCAGGTATAGCCGCACCAGACACGTCCGAGCGCAGATGTGAAAAGGAACAGGCCAAGGCCCGCCATGATCAAGAGACCCGCGATGAAGTAGAATTCGTGGGGCCAAATCTCGATAAAGAAGAAAAAGAAGCGGCGGTTCGCCAGATCTACCAGAACGGCCTGATCGGGCAGGTTGGGGCCGCGATCCCAACGAAGCCAAGGCGTAATGTAGTAGATGCCCAGAGTGATCGCCATGATCACCCACTTGAGGTTCCGGAATTTGCCGCTGACGCGACGGGGAAACACGGGTTCGCGTGCTGCGTAAAGTTGGTCTTCTGGCTGTTCGGCTTGGCTCACGGAATCGCTCCGATGTAAAAAAAGGGCATTTGATGCTGCCCTTTTTGCAGGAGCCGTGTCTTCGGGCTTTGACACAGGTCAAACCCGAATCTCTGCCATAGCTATTGCGACAATTGGCCCTTCAGCCATTCGGCAAATGTCGACAGAGATTTCCGCTGAACACCGGGACGGGTCACGAAGTAGTAGCCCAGTGCCTCGTTCGGCGATTCGAACAGAACCTTGAGCGAACCGTCCTTGAGTGGGCGGCGGACCATGGCGCGGCTGACCAGTGCGATGCCCTCGCCATCGAGCAATCCATCGATCAGCTGTGCATTGGGCAATTGCGTCACATCAGGACCTTTGGCAGCGGTGATGCCGTGCACATCGAGCCAGACGCCGGTTTCGTTCGAACCGGTTTCCATCAGCCACTTGAGGTCAAGCGCATCTGCGGGCCCAGTGAATTCACGATCCCCGACAAGCGAAGGACTGCCCACCAAAACCAGATCCGATGGCAACAGCAGCGTCGCTTCGAGCGCTGGCCACACCCCTGCCCCATAGCGTACAGCCATGTCGATCCCTGCAGGGCGCAGGTCAACAATCTCGGCGGTTGGGTTGAGGAGGACCTCGATCTCGGGATGTTGCTGGCGGAAGCTATCCAGGCGCGGCATCAACCAGTTGATGGTGAACAGCGGCGCGGCAGCAACCTGCAGCGGGCGCGTTTCATCACCGTCGGTCATTTCCTCGACTTTTTGGTAGATAGTTTCAAGCGCAGGCAACAAGACCTGTGCCAGCTGCGTGCCTTCTGGTGTCAGCATGACACCACGACCCTGGCGTGCGACAAGAGGCGTCCCCAAATGCCCCTCGAGCTGCCGGATCTGCTGGCTGATTGCAGCGTGTGTTACGTTTAAAAGTGCCCCTGCGCGAGAGACACTCCCCGACTGCGCCAAGGCAGCAAATGCCCGGAGCGCGGGCAAAGAAGGCATGCGAAGCCAATCCATTTATTAATCTCGACTAACAATATTACAAAAGCAGCGTGGAAAAAACACACTCATACAAGTTTAATATGACCATTACATACTTACTCAAGCAGCAAAACAGGTGAAATTTCTATTTTTCCTACCCGCATGTATATAAATGATTGTGAACGGCGGAGCAATACTCGGCCACGGTAGCGACGGCATAGTGTTGTCGCGGGCGGCGTAAAAGTCGTCCACTTTTGCCCTTTCGGATTTCGGGAGGGCTTGGGGATATACACCGTGGACTTGTATTTGAAG
>NZ_JBGFGN010000151.1:0-157841 GCF_041224595.1 Donghicola sp. XS_ASV15
CATGTTGGTTTTGGTCATCGGGGTCTCCGTGTGGTTCGTGGTTGAAGCGGTCAAACTCCACCTCGACCATACACCTCGATGGCCACCCGGGATTACACCGTTGGCGGTGCGGAAATTACACCACGTGCTCGGACACTAACAGACCCTACGCCGCACCATCCCCATCGCACCCAAAGCGCCAATCAGAAGAAAGCCAGCACCAGGCAGCGCGATCGGAGGAGGTGTATAAGCCTCGAATCCCATGACTGCGAGAACAGTGCGGGCCTGCCAGTTCCAGCTTTCGAAATCGCCATCAATCGTGAATTCAGTGTTCGCGGGAATGATGACATCGTCATCAGCCAGGTCCAGCCAACCCCAAGAATACGAAGGGAAGACCAAATCACCGACCTGAATCGCATCTTCGAGTAAGATAGAAAGCGGCAGGCTGGCACCACTGGGATCCAGCAAGGACGACTTTCCATTCAACGTTGTGATCTGAATGTCCTGATCCGCGACCATGGTCACAGCATGCATATGTGAGTAACCAAAGCTCAGGCCGCTATTTCGGTAAAATCGTTCGGGTGTTCCCGCAGATTCGGCCCAGAATGTGAAAGCCACCCCATCAATCGTCGTCGACACAGTCGAGCTATTGTCCGAGAAAAGTGAAGTCGTGAAATCAACTGTGGCAGCTTGGGCCATTTGGCCCATCGCTACCAGAGCCGCGGCTGTGATCAGTGCCTTTGTCATTTGCGCCCCCAAATGTTGTGACGCAGATGGTCTTACCCCTCAACGTTTAACGAAGGCTTGCCGAAAAGCTGAAAGGGGCATCCAACGCATTGCAATCAGCAACGCGATCACTGCGAGGTAGACGAGCGGCTCTAGCTGAAACCCCTTGGCTTGCATCACCATATGCACTCCGGCAAGCGCGACAGCTGGATACACGAGTTGGTGCAGTTTGCGCCAACGCCCCCCCAGCTTGCGGATCGACCAATTGTTTGATGTCACCGCAAGCGGCAGAAGCAAGACCAAAGACACCATGCCGACAGTCACATAAGGCCGTTTGATAATATCCGCGATAATCTGAGAGGGGATTTGGACATCCAAGACAAGCCAAGTCAGAAAGTGGACCAGCACATAGAAGAAGGCCAGCACACCGATTGGTCGGCGAAGCTTGATCAGTCGCAGCGGTGTAGTGCGCTGCAGAGGGGTCACGCACAGCCCCGCGATCAGCAACCACAGCGCCCAAAGTCCCAAGTTACGCTCGATCACATCCACGGGGTCGGGCCCTAGGGCATTCTGGAACCCTCGAACGTACAGCCAGATGACGGGCACTGCGCCCGCCACATAAATCACCCAGTTCGGGATAGCCCGTACCGACCGGTTCACTAGGTCGATCATCAGAAGTTCTTCCGCAGGTCCATGCCTTGGTACAGTGAGGCGACCTCGTCATAGCCATTGAACATCAAAGTGGGCTCGCGTTTGGCGAACAGACCCGCACCAATCCGGCGCTCGGTTGCTTGGGACCAACGAGGATGGGCGACTTCGGGATTCACGTTGCTGTAGAAGCCGTACTCTCGCGCGTTGGCCATATTCCAACTGGTCGGCGGCTGTTTGTCCGTCAGGGTGATGCGCGAAATGGATTTGGCATATTTGAAGCCGTACTTCCACGGAACAACCAGTCGGATGGGCGCGCCATTCTGATTCGGCATGGGTTTTCCGTAAATACCTGTGGCGAGCAGCGTCAGCGGGTGACGCGCCTCGTCCAGACGCAGACCTTCGCGGTAGGGCCAGTCGAGAACAGGGAAGCGCGTGCCCGGCATTTCCTCGGGGCGTAGGACAGTTTCAAAGGCCACATACTTGGCGCCGCTCTTTACCCCGACCAGATCCAGCAGATCCGCCAATTCGAAGCCATTCCACGGCACAACCATCGACCACGCCTCGACGCAACGGAGGCGGTAGATGCGCTCTTCGATTGTCATTTGGGGGACCAGATCGGACAGCGCGTAATTGCCGGGCTTTTGAACCATTCCGTCAATCTTGATGGTCCACGGATCGGTGGTGAGTTGACCAGCATTACGCGAAGGATCATCCTTGCCGGTCCCAAACTCATAGTAATTGTTGTAGCTGGTAATGTCCTCGAAGCTGTTTGGCTCAAGACCAGCGGCACGCAGAGGGGAGCCAGACAACCCCAGCCCAAGCGCCGCGGCCCCCGCCATCATTTGACGGCGGTTCAGGAACATCGCCTCGGGGGTGACATCATCAGAAGTCAGTGTATTGCGCCAGCGGTTCGCCATCGGATCCTCCTTGAAAGCTCTGCATGACATAGCATCGGCGCCCCTATTGACCAAAAAACTCCTTTTCACACTGTCGTAAGGCACCTGAAACGTTTGACCGCGCCATTGCCAGAAGCCCGAACACCGTGCCATAAATTCATAAAATCGAATTTGTCTTCTCGGGGAGGAAACACCATGAAGCATTGGATCACAGTCGGCCTGATCGTCGCCGCTACGACGGCTGCTGCCGAAGAGCCCTTTATGTATGTCACGGACCAAAGCTTCGACGACGTCACCTTTGGACTGGAAAGTGCGATCATCGACGCAGGGCTCGTGGTCGACCACATCAGCCACACCGGCGAGATGCTGGAGCGGACCCGCGCCGATGTCGGCTCGGACGTGGTGCTGTTCGAGGCCGCCGACGTCTATAGCTTCTGCTCGGCCACTGTGTCACGCAGCGTGATGGAGGCAGACCCCCTGAACCTGATGTATTGCCCCTATGACATCTTTGTCGCCGTGATGGCGGACAAGCCAGGCGAGACCATTATCGGCTTTCGGCCCTACCCAGACGGCCCGATGCAAGAGGTTCACGACCTGCTAGACGGCATCGCACGTGCCGCAATCGGGCTGGAATAACGACCGGTTCAATCACGACCGCTGACGAAAATGTCAGTGGTCTTCTCCAAAAGCGCTGGCTTAGTCGGCAGATCGCTCAGATCAAGAAATTAAAGATGATTTTTTCAGTGATCTTTTTCGCGGCTGGCGCGTACTCCCTGCAACAACGCCAACACTGGGTTGTGACAGAAACTAAATTTTGGAGATACATAATGTTCCGTCGTACTGTTCTTGCTCTTGGTACCGCAGCTCTGATGGCAGGCCCCTCGCTTGCTGAAAGTCATTCCATGGATATCGTCGACACCGCAGCTGGTGCAGGCAACTTCAACACTCTGGCGGCCGCAATCGAAGCTGCCGGTCTGACTGAGACGCTGAAAGGCGAAGGCCCCTTCACCGTATTTGCCCCCAACGATGACGCATTCGCCGCTCTGCCCGCCGGCACGCTGGACACCCTGCTGGCCGACCCCGAGGCACTGGCCGAAATCCTGACATATCACGTAGTCCCCGGTGCAGTCATGTCGAATGACATTGAGGAGGGCATCATGCCTGTCACCACCGTCAACGGTGCAGAAGCAACCGTGACCAATAGCGACGACGTCATCTCGATTGATGATGCGACCGTGGTGGGTGCCGACATCGAAGCATCGAACGGCGTGATCCACGAAATCGACGCTGTGATTATGCCCCAATAATCACCACTCATGCGAAAGGCCCCGGAGAGCGATCTCCGGGGCCTTTTTTTATGTCTGGGTTTTAGTGAACGACGGCGTCATCCGGCTTTGGGCGATTGCTGGCACCCACACGATCACCAATCAACAACCCCTCGGCCCCCGCGCTAACGGTCACGACAGTATCGTCGCGCACATCCCCGCCAAGGATCATCTCGGCCAGCGGGTCTTGCAAGGCCCGCTGGATTACACGCTTCAGCGGACGCGCACCGAAGACCGGATCGTAGCCTTCGTCGGCCAGCCACTTGCGGGCGTCCTCGTCCAACTCCAGCGAGATTTTCCGCGCAGCCAGACGTTTTTCCAGACGGCGCAACTGAATGCTGACAATGCCATCCATATCCGCACGACCCAGACGGTCAAAGATGATCGTCTCGTCCAGACGGTTCAGAAACTCGGGGCGGAAGTGTGCCCGCACCGCATCCATCACATCACGCTTCGCATCAGCGGCATCCGCCCCATCGGGCAGATTACTCAGCGACTGGGCCCCAAGGTTCGACGTCAGAATGATCAACGTCTGCTTGAAGTCCACCGTCCGGCCTTGGCCATCGGTCAGAACACCGTCGTCCAGAACCTGCAAAAGCACGTTAAAGACATCGGGGTGCGCCTTCTCGACCTCGTCGAACAGTACCACCTGATAGGGACGGCGACGGACCGCTTCGGTCAGAACGCCACCTTCGTCATACCCGACATAGCCCGGAGGGGCACCGATCAGACGGCTGACCGCGTGTTTCTCCATGAACTCGGACATGTCGATGCGAACCATCGCGTTGTCATCGTCAAAGAGGTACTCGGCCAGAGCCTTGGTCAGCTCGGTCTTACCCACACCCGTCGGCCCGAGGAACAAGAAACTGCCCAAGGGACGGTTCTCGTCGTTCAGACCAGCGCGGGCACGGCGCACGGCGTTCGACACGGCCTTGACCGCCTGACGCTGACCGATGACGCGGCGTCCCAGCTCCTCTTCCATCTTGAGCAGCTTTTCACGCTCGCCTTCCAGCATCTTGGTGGTCGGGATACCCGTCCAACGCTCCACGACCTGAGCGATCTGCTCGGGGCGCACAGCCTCTTCGACCATGACACCGTCGGCTTCTGCGGTCTCGGCGTCACCTAGCTGTTTTTCCAGCTGAGGGATCACGCCATAGGACAGCTCACCGGCGCGGGCCAGATTACCTTCGCGTTTCGCCTGCTCCAGTTCGGCGCGGGCACGGTCCAGCTTTTCTTTCAGGTCGCGGGCACCGGCCAGCTTGTCCCGCTCTGCCTGCCAACGGGCGGTCAGTTCAGCACTGCGGTCTTGCAGGTCTGCCAGTTCCTTCTCCAGCTTTTCGAGGCGGTCGCGCGAGGCATCATCATCCTCTTTCTTCAGCGCTTCGGCTTCGATCTGCTTTTGCAGGATCTCGCGGTCAATGGCGTCCAATTCTTCGGGCTTGCTGTCCACAGCCATACGCAGACGGCTGGCGGCTTCGTCCATCAGGTCGATGGCCTTGTCCGGCAGAAAGCGGTCCGTTATATAGCGGTGCGACAGGGTTGCCGCCGCCACAAGGGCCGAGTCACTGATCCGCACACCGTGGTGGAGCTCATACTTCTCTTTGATGCCGCGTAGAATACTGATGGTATCCTCGACCGTGGGTTCCTCGACCACGAGGGGCTGGAACCGGCGGGCCAGAGCCGCATCTTTTTCGATGTACTTGCGGTACTCGTCCAGCGTGGTTGCGCCGACGCAGTGCAACTCACCCCGTGCAAGCGCAGGCTTGATCAGGTTGGCCGCATCCATCGCGCCATCGGTTTTACCCGCGCCGACCAGAACGTGCATCTCGTCGATGAACAGGATGATCTCGCCAGCAGCGGCGGTCACCTCGTTCAGAACGGCTTTCAGACGCTCTTCGAATTCACCGCGGTATTTCGCACCGGCGATCAGCGCCCCCATGTCGAGCGCGAGCAGCTTCTTGTTGCGCAGGGATTCAGGCACGTCACCATTCACGATCCGTAGGGCAAGCCCCTCGGCAATCGCGGTTTTACCCACGCCCGGCTCACCGATCAGAACAGGGTTGTTCTTGGTTCGGCGAGACAGGACTTGCATCGCACGGCGGATTTCCTCGTCCCGGCCAATGATCGGGTCGATTTTGCCGTCGGCAGCGCGCTGAGTCAGGTCGGCCGCGTATTTCTTTAGGGCGTCATAGCCATCCTCAGCCGACGCGCTGTCTGCGGTGCGTCCTTTGCGAATGTCGTTGATCGCTTCGTTCAGCTTTTGCGCAGTCACATTGCCTGCATCCAGAGCGTCCTTGGCTTTGGTTTTCACCATCGCCAGCGCCATCAGAATGCGTTCGACAGGCACAAAGCTGTCACCGGCCTTTTGCGCCAGCTTCTCGGCTTCGGCCAGAACTTTGGCAGTGGTCTGGGACATGTAGGTTTGTCCGGCGTCACCGCTCACCTTGGGCAGTTTGTTGACGGCCAGTTCAACAGCTTGAACAACTTGATTGGCCTGACCACCAGAACGCGTGATCAGATTAGCGGCCAAGCCTTGGTCGTCATCCATCAGAGCCTTCAGCAGGTGCTCGGGGGTCAGTTGCTGGTGCCCCTCGCGCATAGCAATTGTCTGCGCGGCCTGAAGGAAACCACGCGACCGCTCCGTGAACTTTTCTAAGTTCATGGCAGTTCTCCTCTATATAAGCGCCCGATTACGGCGATGCCCGCTAAGCGGCACATCATGTTGTGGGCCTCTTACAGAAAGATGGAGTGCACACGCATGGGTTTCAAGAGGTCACACACTCTTGACCGTTCGATTTTCACAGCGCATCACGGGCGAAATTTTCCCACAGGAGACTGCCATGATCGCCGATGACCGCCTGATCGTCGCACTAGACGTGCCGAACGCAATCGAAGGACTGAAAGTTGCCGAAACCCTTGGTGATGCGGTCAGCTTCTACAAGATCGGTCTGGGGATGCTGACCGGTGGCGGTTTGGCCCTGGCCAATGAGCTGAAAGACGAGCACGGCAAAAAGATCTTTCTGGATATGAAGCTGTTCGACATCGGGCAGACTGTCGAGAATGCAGTGCGCGGGCTAGCGCAGTTCGACCTGGACTTCCTGACCGTCCACGGCGACCCCTATGTGGTGAAGGCCGCCAAAGAGGGCGCGGCTGGCAGCAACATGAAAATTCTGGGTGTGACGATCCTGACTTCGCTGGATCGCGGCGATCTGGATGGCGCACTGATCAAAGACGGCGCCATCGACGATCTGGTGGTCGAGCGCGCAGGCAAAGCCTTTGACGCGGGCGCGGACGGCATCATCTGTTCGCCAAACGAGGCGGCGCGTATCCGCGCCCTGGCTGAATCCGAAGGCCGCCTGATCGTGACCCCCGGGGTGCGCCCTGCGGGCAGCGCGACCGACGACCAGAAGCGTATCGCGACCCCCGCTATGGCGGTGGAGAGCGGCGTGGACCACATCGTCTGCGGTCGCCCGATCTGGCGCGCAACTGATCCGCGACAGGCCGCCTTGGACGTGGTTGCTGAAATGCGCGCCGCGGCGGCTCCGAACGCCTGAGTTTGGCACTGACGCGCCACGGCCTGCGGCCGGTTGGGTATTTTTACCAAGATGAAGGAGGCGGGTGCCATTAGGCGTCCGCCTCTCTTATATTTGCTGCCGGAGGTGGGGTCCGATGCCTGCACTGTGTCGCAATTGTTTGCATGAGTTCGAGAACGGGGCGCGATGCCCCAAGTGCCGCAGCCCCCGCGTGGTTGCGCATGAGGAATTGTGGGATCTGGGGATCGCCCACATGGATTGTGATGCCTTTTACGCCAGTGTTGAGAAGCGGGATCGGCCTGAACTGGCCGCCAAGCCGGTGATTATCGGTGGTGGGCGGCGCGGGGTGGTCTCGACTGCCTGTTATGTGGCGCGGATTCGCGGTGTACGGTCCGCCATGCCGATGTTTAAGGCGCTGGAGCTATGCCCCGATGCCGTAGTGATCAAACCCCGCATGGAGGTTTACGCCGAGGTTTCACGTGACGTGCGGGCGCGGATGGAGGCGCTGACACCTGCGGTGGAGCCATTATCCCTTGATGAGGCGTTTATGGATTTGCGCGGGACGGCCAAGTTGCATGGCGCTCCACCAGCGGTTCTGGTTGCGCGATTGGTTAAAGGCATGAAGGACGATCTGGGGATCACCGGGTCCATCGGGCTGTCGCATAACAAGTTCCTCGCCAAGTTTGCCTCAGAGATCGACAAGCCCAACGGGTTCGCGGTGATCGGCAAAGCCGAGACAGCAGACTTTCTGCGCGACAAAGATGTGGGAATCATTTGGGGCGTTGGCGGTGCGACTAGGGCATCGCTGGACCGCGCAGGCATCAGGACCATCTCTGATCTGCTGCGCTGGGACGAGGCGGAACTGGTCGCGCGGTTCGGCAGCATGGGGCTGCGGCTGTACCATCTTGCCCGCGGTGAAGATGCGCGCGCTGTGAAACCCGATCGAGGGATGAAATCCGTCAGCAACGAGACAACCTTTGACGAAGATATCTCGGATATCGACCTGCTGGACGGCCATCTGTGGCGCATGGCTGAGAAGGTTTCGGATCGTGCCAAGGCGAAAGGGATCGCGGGCCGCACCGTGACCCTGAAACTGAAACGCGCGGATTTCCGTCTACTGACCCGTCGCGTGACCCTGACCGATTCGACCCAGTACGCCGACAAACTGTACCGCGCGGCCCGTGGGCTATTGGATCATGCAATAGATGCAGCGCCGTTCCGTTTGATCGGCGTCGGGCTCGGTGATCTGGTGGATAGCGGAGATGCGGATCGGTCCGGCGATCTGTTGGACCCTGACGCAGAGCGGCGCGCCCGCGCCGAAAAGGCCACTGATGCTATCCGTCAGAGGTTCGGAAGTGACGCGATCATCAAAGGGCGCTCTTTGCGGTAATCACTCGGCCGCCATACGCGTGGGCGTTGCCCTCGCAAACTCTGCCATCCCTGCGATCACACGGCCGATCAGCGCCTTGAAGTCTTCATAGCCCTCATGCGGGGTGATCGTCTCTTCGTTCATATAAAGAGAGCGATCTATCTCGATCTGGATCGCGTGCTGATTGCGGCCAGGTCGTCCGTAATGCTGCACGGTGTAGGCTCCCGCAAAGGGGCTGTTGCGTGTGACCACCAAGCCCTCGGCGCGGAACAGGGACTCAAGATGAGCGACTATGGCCAAATCAGCAGAAGCTCCGAAACGGTCCCCCAGAACGACTTGTGGACGCGGTAGGTCGCTGCGCACCAGATTATCGACCGCTTCGTGCGGCATCGAATGGCAGTCGATCAGAATCGCCCGATCAAAGGACGCGCTAGTGTCTTCCATCAACCCGCGCAAAGCCTGATGGTAGGGCACCCAGCATCTCTCGATCCGTTCTTGCGCCGCGCCTTGGGTCATCTTGCCCCGATAGATTGCGCGCCCGTTGGACACCACTCGGGGAATCACACCAAGCCCCGATGCAATTCTCGGAGAGTTGTAGCGGCGGCGGACGCCTTCGATCAGGGCGGGGTCCAGTTCGTCGCGGCTGCGGTTCAGATCCAGATAGGCGCGCGGGAATCGCGCGGACAGAAACGGCGCGCCGTTATCGGGCGCGCTGCTGAACAAGTCGTGGACATAGGCATCTTCGGACGACCGGATGGTGTGCGCGTCAAGGATCGTGCGCTCCATCAAATCTATCGGATATTCATTGCCGCTATGAGGGGATGCAAAGACCACCGCAGTGGTCTGCCGCGCAGGGCGGTCCAATTCGAATATCCGGTGATGCATGGCGGCTCCTTTGAGACAAATCCTAAACCGAAAAGAATCCTTGTCAAAAGCCCTTGAACACCCCGACGACTCCTTTTATAGAGCGCGAACCGAAACGAAGCAGACGGGTTCTTCGGGGCCTTTGACGCAGACATTTGGTAAGCGCGCGTAGCTCAGCGGTAGAGCACTACGTTGACATCGTAGGGGTCACTGGTTCAATCCCAGTCGTGCGCACCACGAATTCACCGGTCCTTTCTGGGCCAACTGCTAACAGGCGCACGCGCGCCGCGACAAGGAGAGATCAGATGAAAGTCAAGAACTCACTCCGCTCGCTCAAGCAGCGTCACCGCGATTGCCGTGTCGTGCGCCGTAAGGGCCGCGTCTACGTCATCAACAAGACGCAGCGCCGCTTCAAAGCCCGTCAGGGCTAAGCGCATCCTGAGCAGCAGAATAAGCCGTCCTTCTGGGGCGGCTTTTTTCTTTGGCGGTCCATGTGATCGTACAGAAAAAAGGCGGCCCTCTGGTTCAGAGGCCGCCTTTTTCGGCATACCGCTTCCTGCCGGATCAGCCGAAAGTGCGCTGGTCGTCGATCACCTTGCCATCATTGGGCAAGCTCCCCACGGGCACACACTCGACCGCACCCTTTAGCTTTAGCACCTCGGCCACAGAGCCTTCGTAGGAGGCCGCATCGTTGCCCCCCTCGATTTGGACCCGCATGACATCCATCTCGCCCTCACGCAGGGCGATGACGCGCGCTTTGGTGATCTCCGGGTGCTTGGCCACCAGTTGGGCGACCTGTTCGGGGCGGACGAACATGCCCTTGATCTTGGTGGTTTGGTCCGCACGGCCCATCCACCCTTTGATCCGTTTATTGGTGCGGCCGCAGGGGCTTGTGCCCTCCATGATCGCGCTCAGGTCACCTGTGGCAAAACGGATGAGCGGGTAGTCGGGGTTCAGGCTGGTCACAACGACCTCGCCCACTTCGCCTTCGGCAACAGGGGTCCCTGTGCCGGGTCGGACGATTTCCACGATCACGCCTTCGTCGATGATCATCCCGTCCATCGCGGGGCTCTCGTAGGCGATGTTACCCAGATCGGCGGTCGCATAGCACTGCAGGCAGGAAATCCCACGATCAGTGTATTCCTGACGCAGACTCGGGAACAGCGCCCCGCCACCCACAGCCGCTTTGGTGATTTTCAGCGCAACACCCATCTCGTCGGCCTTATCCAGAATCACCTTCAGATAATCTGGCGTGCCCGCGTAGGCCGTCGTGCCCACATCTGCTGCCGCCCGCACTTGCAGTTCAGTTTGACCGACACCGGCCGGCAGCACTGCGGCCTGCACAGCCCGGGCCCCACTTTCAAAGATCATGCCCGCAGGCGTCAAGTGATAGCCAAAGCAGTTCTGCACGATATCCCCGCGCCCGATACCCGCCGCGTGCAGGAATCGCCCGACGCGCCACCAATCATGGCTGATCTCGCCGGGTTCATAGATCGGGCCCGGAGATTGGAAGATATGGGCGAACTCGCCCGCCGTTTTGGCCGTGAACCCGCCAAAGGGTGAACTCTGCCCCTGAGCGGCCCCAAGTTCCGACTTTCTCAGAACCGGCAGGACTGCCAGATCGGCCATTCCGTCGATCTCTGACGGATCAATCAGCCCCAACGAATCGCGATATCCCCGCAAGCCCTGCACCGCGCGCAGTTGCGCACGCAAAGCTTCCATCTGCGCGGCCTCACGTTCATCAGCGCTCCGCGTTTCGAGGTCATCAAAATATGTGGTCATCGGCGCCTCCTCAGCTCAGCCAACGCTTGCGGCGGCGATAGCTCCGCACATCGCGGAAACTCTTGCGGCCCTCTTCGGACATCCCGAGATAGAATTCTTTGACGTCTGGGTTTTCGCGCAGATCGGCGGCGCTGCCGTCCATCACAACGCGGCCCGATTCCAGAATGTAACCGTGGTGCGCGTAGCGCAGCGCCACATTGGTGTTCTGTTCGGCCAGCAGGAAGGACACGCCCTCGTTCTCGTTCACCGATTTCACGATCTCGAAGATCTGCTCGACGAGCTGCGGCGCCAGACCCATGCTGGGTTCGTCCAGCAGAATGCACTCGGGACGGGACATCAGCGCACGACCAATTGCGACCATCTGCTGCTCACCGCCCGACGTGTAACCGGCCTGCGATTTGCGGCGCTCTTTGAGGCGTGGGAAATAGTCATAGACCATCTGCAAATCCGCATCGACCGCGCCGCGCCCATCATGACGTGTATAGGCACCAGTCATCAGGTTTTCTTCGACGGTCAGGTGTTCGAAACAGTGACGGCCTTCCATCACCTGAATGACACCCTTTTTCACCAGCGCCGCGGGGTCCAGATCCTGCACCCGCTCGCCTTTGTAGATCACTGAACCTTTGGTTACCTCGCCGCGTTCAGAATGCAGCAGGTTGGAAATGGCCTTCAAAGTCGTTGTCTTGCCTGCCCCGTTCCCCCCGAGCAGCGCCGTAATGCCGCCCTTGGGGACCGACAGACTCACCCCCTTCAGCACAAGGATGACGTGGTTGTAGATCACCTCGATATTGTTAACCTCGAGCAAGGTCTCTTGGGTTCGTCCCGCGTCCAGCATGGCTCTTCTTCTTTGGAAAAATACCTAAAGGTTCTCCGGCGGCGACCCGCGCCGCCGGAGCCGTTTCAGATCAGCTGCCGCACTCGACGACGGGCCAAGGCGCGTTGGCCTCGGCATATTCAGCCGCTTTGGCTTCAGCGAGCGACTTGATCACCGACTGGTCGGCCTGCAGCAGATCGCTGGCTTGGGTGAACTTTGCGCCATCCCATTCCAGAATCCACGCGCCCGAGTGACCGGTGTGGTTCGAGCAAGACGTCGAGAACGGCGGCACCATGCCTTCCATTCCCAGCTCTGCGAGCTTCTCGTCGGTGATGTTCAGGTTCTCGAGACCCCAACGCAGGTCTTTGGGACCGATGGTTGCGTTGCCGGTATGCTCCTGAGCGGCCTTGATGCCTTCGGCCAGCATCATCGACATGACTAGACCACGCTGATAGAAAACGCTGTTCAACTGGTCTTCGGTGGTCTGGGTTTTGCCGGTGTCGATGACGTACTTCTTGATGTCCGCCATCAGAGCGCTGTCAGGCTGCGGCATCGACCAGCTGATCGACTTGTAGCCTTTGCCCTCTTCGCCAACAGCTGCCAGATCGGGATCGTGGCCCGCCCACCAGACGCCATAGAACTGATCCATGGGATAGCGGGTTTTGACCGCTTCTTGGATCGCGGCGCTGTTCATCGCACCCCAGCCCCACATGATCACGTTGTCCGGACGCTCGCGCCGGATTTGCAGCCATTGCGCAGACTGGTTCTGCATTTCTTTCAGGCCAACGGGGACCGGAACCAGTTCAAAGCCATGCTCTTCGGCCATCTGCTCCAGCAGGGGCAAGGGCTCTTTGCCGAACGGGTGGTCAAGGTGCAGGAACGCGATCTTCTTGCCCTTCAGGGTCGACATGTCACCGCCCGCAATGTGCGAAACGATCATATAAGCACCGTCCCAATAGGACGCAGGTGGGTTATACGCCCACTGGAAGGTGCCGCCCTCAGACATGGGGCTAAAGCCATAGCCGGGCGCAAGGATCGGGATCTCGTCGACATTGGTCTTGGGCAGAACCTGCAGGGTGATGCCGGTCGACCAAGGCTGGGTCACGATCGCAGTGCCTTTGGTCTTTTCATAGCACTCGACGCCTTTTTCGGTCGAATAGCCGGTCTCGCACTCCGAGAAATCAACGGGAACACCGCCGACACCGCCATCGCGTTCGTTCAGCATGGTCATGTAGTCAGCCTGACCGTTCATCAGCGGGATACCCAGCGCTGCGAACGGGCCTGTGCGGTAGGCCATGTTCGGGGCATACAGGCCCTCTGCCATGGCTCCGCCTGCAATTACGGTCAGCGCAGTTGCGGCTGCCAGTTTCTTCCACAGTTTCATCCGGTCTCCTCCCTTGGATCACGTGGATGGAATTCAGCGCGCTCCCTCCTCAAAGAGCACGCCAATGGTTGGGCTGCCCCGCGTCAGTGCGGGAACGGCCAGATCACGAGCTTCTCACGGATCAGCGCCCATAGGCGGGCCAAGCCGTGTGGTTCGATGATTAGAAAAAATACGATCAGTGCACCGACGATCATGATGTTCAGGTGTTCGACCGTGGCCGAGCTGATCGGAATGCCAAAGGTTTCAGGCAAGGTGTTCAGGATCACAGGCAGGCCCACAATCAGGATCGCGCCCAAGTAGTTGCCCAAAATCGAGCCAAGACCGCCGATAATCGCGATGAACAGGATGCGGAACGACAGCGGAATGTCGAACAGGTTCGGCTCTGCCGCACCGCGCCACATGAATACGAACAGCGCCCCCGACACACCCACGATGTAGCTGCTGATCGCAAAGGCGGTCAGCTTGGACTTCATCAGGTTAATGCCAATCAGTTCAGCCGCAATGTCCATGTCGCGGGTCGCTTTCCACGTCCGGCCCAGCGTACCGCGTGTCAGGTTGATGCACAGGATGGTCATCAGACTGACGATCCCCAGCACCACATAATACTGCACATGGCTGCTGGCGGTGGGGCCAGCAACGGTCACGCCGAACATCTCCAGCGTTGGCACCTGAATCGCGCCCGAGGCATTGTAGTTGTACAGCCACGCCCACTTCTCGAAAAGCCAGACGAGGAAGAACTGCGCCGCCAGCGTGGCAATCGCCAGATAGAAGCCCTTGATCCGCAGGCTGGGGATACCAAAGGCCACCCCGACCCCCGCCGAGAACACTCCCGACAGCAGGATCGCCACCACAGGGTTCATCCACGGCATGATCGTCACCAGCTTGTAGCAGGCATAGGCGCCGACCCCCATGAACGCGGCAGTCCCAAGGCTCAGTTGCCCCGCATAGCCGGTCAAAATATTCAGGCCCATCGCGGCCAGCGAATAGATCAGGATCGGGATCAGCAGGGTCTGAAACGCGAACTCGCTCGCGGTCAGGGGCAGGATCACCCAAGCAAAGGCCAGAATAACCGCCAGAAGGATGGCATCCTGACGGACCGGGAACAGGGCCATATCTGCCGTGTAGCTGGTCTTGAACTGGCCAGACGTACGATAAAACATCGGTTCTCTTTCTTGTTCTTAACCGGAGATCAGACTGCGGACTCGACGGTGTCTTCTTTGACCGCCCACTTCGGCGGCTGCGCTTTGCCGGCGCGTTCGGAATGGCGGACCAACCACAAGTGCGCCCACATCCCGATCGCTCCACCAGCCGCGGCCAGTAGCACCGCTGTCACCATCCGGTCGGCCTGTCCGGTGTTTTCGGTCAGCGCCAGATACCCAAAGGCCCAGAACCCACACCACGCGACAACGTTCAGAATTGCGATAAGCTTCGGCATCGTCAGACCCTCTCGATAATGCGTTCGCCGAACAGACCCTGCGGGCGGAACAGCAGAACAATCAGCGCCAGAACAAAGGCGAACCACGTCTCGGTGTTGCCGCCGAGCAGCGGCTGGCCCCAGTAAATCTCGAACAGTTTTTCCAAGAGCCCGATCATCAGACCGCCAATGATGGCCCCCGTGATCGATTCCAGACCACCCAGCATCAGAACCGGCAGCGCTTTGTAGGCGATGACCTCCAGCGCAAAGCTGACTCCAGCGCGCGCACCCCAAGCGATGCCTGTCACCAGCGCGATGATACCTGCGATGAACCAGACCAGAACCCAGATCGTCTGCAGGCTGATGCCCACGGACAGCGCCGCCTGATGGTCATCGCCCAGAGCGCGGATCGCACGGCCCATGCGGGTTTTATTGAGGAACGCGAGCAGCGCAATCACTAGCACGGCAGCCACGACCACAGCGGTCACGTCCTTCTGCTCTAGCAAGAGGAAGCCGCCGAAGGGTTCAAAGATGAACTCACCGGTGGGAATACCCAGCTCTTCGGTGATCATGATCTTGTTTTCTCCGCCGAAGATCAGCTCACCAAAGCCGATCAGGAACAGCGTGATCCCGATAGTTGCCATGAACAAGATGATGTCCGGCTGGCCCACCAGCGGGCGGAGGACAACCCTTTCGATGCTGACCGCCAGCACGAACATCACCCCCAGCGATAGGATCACCGAGATCCACGCTGGAACACCCATTTCATGGAAGCCCACCAGCGTCAGCGCGGCGAACACCACCATGATCCCTTGGGCAAAGTTAAAGATACGGCTCGATCGGAAGATCAGCACAAACCCCAATGCGATCAACGCATAGAGGATGCCGGAGACCAGACCCTCCCACAGCACCTGCATCAAGAAGTCAGGCGCCGCGAACATGTCGGCAAAGGGTTGCACCAAAAGGCTATTCAAAAAATCCATCTGCTCGTTCCCTTAGTGCTGCACGCCAAGATAGGCGTCGATCACGTCTTGATTGTTGCGCACCTCGTCGGGTGTGCCGTCGCCAATCTTCTTGCCGTAATCCATCACGACCACGCGGTCGCTCAGATCCATCACCACGCCCATATCGTGTTCGATCAGGGCAATCGTGGTCCCGAATTCGTCGTTCACATCCAGAATAAAGCGGCTCATGTCCTCTTTCTCTTCGACGTTCATGCCCGCCATGGGTTCGTCCAGCAGCAAGATCGACGGCTCTGCCGCCAGCGCCCGCGCCAACTCCACCCGCTTTTTCAGACCATAAGGCAGACGCCCCACGGGCGTTTTGCGGATCGCCTGAATTTCAAGGAAGTCGATGATCTCCTCAACCTTCTCGCGGTTCGCGACCTCTTCGGCGCGCGCCTTGCCCCACCACAGCGCCTGAGACGCGATCCCCGCCTTCATCTTGGTCAAACGGCCCGTCATCACGTTGTCCAGAACAGTCATGCCCTCGAACAGGGCGATGTTCTGGAACGTCCGAGCCACCCCCATCCGCGCCACTTCATAGGGGCGCATTGGGGGACGCGGCGCACCCTTGTACCAGACCGACCCTTCGCTCGGGGTGTAGAACCCCGAAATGATGTTCAACATCGAGGACTTGCCCGCCCCGTTTGGCCCGATGATCGCGCGGATCTCGCCCTCCCGGATGTCAAAGCTGATGTCCTTGATCGCCACCACGCCGCCAAACCGCAGGGTGATGTTCTTCATCTCCATCAAGACGCCGCCGATCTGGCGACCGTCCTCGGTCACGTATCCTGCGCTCGCGTCCATCACTGCGTCCGCTCCTTCAAACACAGGTCCATCCCTTCTTTTTGCTGAAAATACTCATGCTGACTGATCCACCGGTTCATTCGGCTGCCACCCTCTGGGTCGCGACCGGCGCCACTTCGGCATCGCGGATTTCCAGCGTCGCGCGGATCTTGCCCTTGCGGCCATCCTCGTAGGTGACCTCGGTTTCCGTGTAGATGCTCGGCGACCCGTCATAGAGAGCCCCAACGAGATCAGCGAACTTCTCGGCGATGATCTTGCGGCGCACTTTGCGGGTACGGGTCAGTTCGCCATCATCCGCGTCCAACTCTTTGTGCAGCACAAGGAAACGGTGGATCTGGCAGCCCGACAGCATCTCGTCCTGCGCGACACTGCGGTTCACCTCTTCGACGTGGCTCTGGATCGTCTCCAGCACCTGCGGATGCCCCGCCAGCTCCTGATAAGAGGCATAAGCAATATTGTTCCGCTCGGCCCAGTTCCCCACCGCCGTCAGGTCAATGTTGATGAACGCCGTGCAGCGATCTTTGCCTGCGCCGAACACTACGGCCTCGAGGATATTCGGGAAGAACTTCAGCTTGTTCTCGACGTACTTGGGCGCGAACAGGCTGCCATCAGCCATCTGGCCCACATCCTTGGCACGGTCGATGATCCGCAGATGGCCAGTCGAAGGCTCAAAGAAGCCCGCGTCACCGGTGGCGACCCAACCCTCAGGATCCTTGGTGTCGGCCGTGCTTTCAGCATTCTTGTAGTACTCGACGAACGTTCCGGGGCTACGATAGAACACCTCGCCATTCTCGGCGATGCGCACCTCGACACCGGGCGAAGGCACGCCCACCGTATCCGAGCGCACCTCGCCATCGGGCTGCTGCGTGATGAACACGCTGGCCTCGGTCTGACCATACAGCTGCTTCAGGTTGATCCCAAGCGAGCGGTAGAAGTCAAAAATCTCGGGCCCGATCGCTTCGCCCGCCGTATAGCCCACGCGTACGCGGCCAAAGCCCAGCATGTTTTTCAGCGGGCCATACACCATGAATTCGCCCAAGGCGTACTTCACGCGGTCCATCGCACCCACAGATTTGCCGTCCAGAATGGCCGGTCCCACCTTGCGGGCGTGCGCCATGAAGTGATCAAAGATCTTCTTCTTGGTCGGCCCAGCATCCTCCATGCGGATCATGGTCTGGGTCAGCTGGGTCTCGAAAATCCGGGGCGGAGCAAAGTAATAGCTTGGTCCGATTTCCCGCAGATCGGTCATCATCGTCTCGGGGCTTTCGGGGCAGTTCACGCAGAACCCTGTCCAATACGCCTGCCCTATCGAGAAGATGAAATCCCCCACCCACGCCATCGGCAGATAGGCCAGCACCTCGTCCCCTGCCTTCAGATGGTCGAACTCCGACGAGTTCTTGGCGGTTTCGATCATGTTGCGATTGGACAGAACCACGCCCTTGGGCTTACCGGTGGTGCCCGAGGTATAGAGCATCACGCAGGTGCTGTCGTAGTTCAGCTTGGCAGTGCGGCGGTGCAATTCGGGCGTTAACTCGTCGCTCGCCGCGTGCCCTTGTTCCTGAACATGGCTGTATTCGTGCAGACGAGTGTGATCGTATTTCCGCATCCCTTTGGGATCGAGATAGATCATATGCTCGAACTGATGCAGGTCGTCCTGAATATCGATGACTTTGTCGACCTGCTCTTGATCGCCAGCGATCACGAAACGCGCGCCGCAGTGGTCCAGCACATAGGACATCTCTTCGGCGTTTGCATCCTGGTAAAGCGGCACTGGAATGGCGCCCACCGCCTGCGCGGCGACCATGGACCAGTACAGATAAGGGCGATTGCGCCCGATGATGGCGATATAGTCGCCCTCGGCGATACCCATGTTGATCAGGCCAAGCGCCAGCGATTCAATCTCTTTGGCCGTCTCGGACCACGTCCAGCTTTGCCAGATACCGAACTCTTTTTCGCGATACGCCGGTTTGGCCGCGTACAGTCGGGCATTACGCTCCAACAGCGCTGGAAAACTCTCCAGCGCGTCGGACGCAGTATGCGTCAGTGTCACGTTAATTTCCTCCCTTTGTCCGGTCTCCCCTCCGGACAAGCCGCCAAAGCGACTCTTGACCTATTGGGTCATGGTCTCAGCCTGTCGGTCAACTTTTTCCTGAAAATTTCTGAAACCTAACGAATTGTAACAGCCGCCGCGTCGGCCTTGCACCTGCCTGTTCGATAGCGACTAATACCGGTCGGAGGAGACATGTCACAAAGCGATCACGCCATTCACGCGATGACCACGGCGGGGCTGGATTTGATCCAGCAGGCCCTGTCGATTTTCGATTCCGACTTGCGTCTGGTGGTCGCGAACCGCCGTATGCAAGAGATGTTCAATCTGCCCGGCCCATTGGTCACACCCGGCGCCAACTTCGAAGACGTCATCCACTATCTCGCAGAACGTGGAGAGTATGGGCAAATTGATGATATCCCTGAATATGTGGCATCGCGGCTGGACCAAGCCCGCACATTTGCCCCCCATTACATGGAGCGCACCCGCGCCAATGGCCGCGTGATCAGCGTCGAAGGGAACCCCTTGCCCGAAGGCGGCTGGGTCACCGTTTACACCGACATCACCCAGATCAAACGCCAAGAGGCCCTGCTGCGCGCGCGGTCCGAAGAACTGAGCGATCAGGTTCTCGCCTACGCCGAGGAGCTGTCGGGTGCGAACCGCGAACTTGCTGCGACGAACGCCGCCTTGGAACAGGCCAAAGCCCGCGCGAACGAGGCCGAAGCCCGCATCCGACTGACGACCGAGATGATGCCCGCCCACATCGCTCGCGTCGATCTGAACCTGCGCTATACCTATTCGAACCGGCAGCTGTCTTGGGTCATGCCGGGCCGGCGCAAGGACATTCTGGGCATGACCATGACCGAGGCGTTGGGCGAATCCTTTCCCAAGGTTCTGCCCTCGGTCCAGCGCGCCCTGTCCGGCGAATCCGCCGTGATCGAGTTCACCGACGCCCCCACGTCCCGCCGCATCCGCGCAGCCTTTACCCCTGATTTCAGCACTGGCCAGATTTCCGGCGTGAACGTTCTGTCCCTTGATGTGACCGAGGAAACCCAAGCCCGCACCGCGCTCCAGCAGACAAAAAAACGCGAAATGGCAGCGCAACTGACCAGCGGCTTGGCCCATGACTTTTCGAACCTGCTGACGATCATTCTGGGGATGCAGGGGAAACTGGCCCGCATGTCCCTGCCCGCTGATGCGGCCGACCTGATCAGCGCCACGATCAATGCCGCGAACCGTGGCGGGCGGCTGTTGAACAAGATCGCCGGGATCACAGCGGGACGCGAATTGCGCCTGCACGCCGTGGAAATGAATGCCTTTACCAAAGACCTGATTACTCTGGCGCGGTCCACACTGCCCGATGGCGTCTACCTCAAGGTCGAGACTGAACTACTCCAGACGCCCCTGATGCTGGACTCCGGCCTGCTCCAAGACGCTGCCCTAAATCTCGTGCTGAATGCGCGCGACGCCTGCGGGGCCAAGGGGCAGATCACCCTGCGCCTGCGGGCGATTAGCGACACGTGGCTAGAGCTATCTGTCGGCGACACGGGACCCGGCTTTTCCGAAACCGCCTTAAAACACGCGCTCGATCCGTTCTTTACGACCAAAGGCGGCGAAGGCTCGGGCCTTGGTCTGCCGATGGTGTACGACATGACCAAAACAGCGGGCGGCACAGTCACCTTGGGCAACACGTCCCAAGGCGCGCGCGTCACCATCCGCCTGCCCTTGCGCGCCGCCCCCACCGCAGTTGCCCCCGCGCTGGTCCTGTTGGTCGAGGACAGCGATGACATCCGCACCACCGTCCGCGACATGCTGACCGACCACGGCCATTCTGTGATCGAAGCGACCTCTGTCGACGAAGGGCTTGCTCTGGCCCGCGACCTGCCCGACATCGCCTACGTGGTCTCTGACATTTCCCTGACCGGAGAGGCAACGGGGCTCGACCTGCGCGCCGCCCTGTTCGCGACGAACCATCCTGCCAAGATTGTGCTCATGACATCCCTTCCCGAAACACACCCCCATCACATCGCCGCTCGCGCCAGCGGAACGGTGCTGCGTAAACCCTTTGACGCGCCCGATCTGGCCGCGGCTCTCGGGTCGGAGGAGCCAGCATGACCGAACCTCTTGTCACCATTCTGGACGATGAACCCGAGATCCGGCAGCTCTTGGCCGACACGCTCCAAGAGGCTGGCTTTCGCACCATGTCTTTTGGCCGCGCGACGGAATTCGAGGCCGCGCTGAAGTCCTGCCAGCCCGATCTGTGTCTGGTGGATCTGTCCTTGCCGGATCGTGACGGGCTGACCTTGGTCCACAGGCTGGCGCTGGAACAAGGCGCGACGGTCATCATCATCTCGGGGCGTGCGCAGGTACAGGACCGGATCACGGGGCTGGAACTGGGGGCCGATGACTACATCATCAAACCCTTTGACCCGTCCGAGGTCGTCGCCCGCATTCGTGCCCGCCTGCGCAAGGGCAAAGCCACCAAATCCAGCGGGGATACTGCCCAATTCGAAGGCTGGACGGCGCATTTCGACCGCTTCACTCTAGAAGACGCCGAGGGCACAGAAACCCCTTTCAGCCATGCCGAAGGGGCGGTGCTGCGGCTGTTTCTGGAAAGCCCGAAACGTCTGGTCACCCGCGCCTATATGCAGGAAACCTTGGGCGGTGCTGCGGGCGAAAGCTTTGATCGCGCGATGGACGTGCGGATCTCACGTTTACGGACCAAACTGCAAGAAGACCCCAAGAACCCCCGTCTGATCAAAACGATCTACGGGGCGGGCTACATCTTTCTTGGTGATGTGAGCTGGCGATAGGGGTTGCGACCCGCCCTGCCCCCAGCCTAAGCACCAGAGGCAAGAACAGGAGTCGCAGATGACCGAGATTACACTGGTGCGCCACGGGCAGGCCAACACCGGCGCACAGGACGAAGCCAGCTATGACCGCCTGTCTGAACTGGGCCATCGGCAGGCCGCGTGGCTCGGCGAGCATCTGGAAACCGTCGCGCCCTATGACCGTATTATTTCTGGCGCGATGCGCCGCCAGATCGAGACCGCGCAAGGCCTGAACCGCCGCGCCTTGCCCCACGACACAGACGCACGCCTGAACGAGCTGGATTACTTTGGCCTCGCCGAGTCTCTGAAAAACAGCCACGGCGTACCAATCCCGACCTGCGCCACCGAGTTTGCCGCCCACGTCCCCCAAGTGCTGGACGCCTGGCGCAATGATGGGATCCACCCTGATGTCGAAAGCTATGACGCTTTTCACGACCGGATTTTCGCCGCGCTTCGGTCGGCGGCTGGCACAGGCGAGCGCTGCCTGCTGGTCACATCCACAGGTGTGATTTCGACCCTAACCGCGATTGCCTTGGGTCTGGAGACCGCCGCCAAGGTCAAGATGTTCCTGGCTGTTGCCCACACCTCGGTCCACAAATTCGAATTGCGTGGGGATGACTTGTATCTAACCCAGTTCGGCGCGACGCCGCACTTGGATGTGCCCGATCGCATCCACGCTAAAACCCATGCCTGATATACCAAAGGAAACCACGATGACTCACCTCTGGGTCCGCACCGAAAGCCGCCAGAACGAACAGCGCGTCGGCATAACGCCCGAAGGCGTGGCCGAAATGATCGCTGCCGGATATCGGGTCACCGTCGAGGAAAGCAGCCAGCGCATCATCCCGATCACCGCCTACCGCAAGGCAGGCGCCGAAATCGCCCCCGAAGGCAGCTGGCCAGGCGCTCCGAAAGACGCCATCATCTTTGGCCTCAAAGAGCTGCCAGAAGAGGACACGCCGCTCATTCACCGCCACATCATGTTCGGACATGCCTACAAAGGTCAGTCGGCAGGTCAGCGCCTGCTGAAACGCTTCAAAGCTGGCGGTGGAACGCTGTTCGATCTGGAATATTTGGTGAATGAACAGGGGCGCCGCGTGGCCGCGTTTGGGTATTGGGCCGGTTACGCGGGTGCAGCCGTGGCGCTGCGCGCTTGGGCCGCGCAGAAATCCGGCGGGATTTGCCCCCCGATGCAAGGCTACGCCAACGCAAAAACCATGTGCGCCATGCTGCGGGACGAACTGGACCGCACCGGTCAGCTCCGCCCCGACGCCATCGTCATAGGCGCGCTTGGCCGCGTCGGAACAGGCGCGAGCGATCTGTGCGGCGAACTAGGTGTGGACGTGACCAAATGGGACATGAAGGAAACCGCTCACGGGGGACCTTTCCCAGAAATTCTCGAACATGACGTCTTCCTAAACTGCATTCTGGCAGGACCAAACACGCCAGTGTTCGTTCCCGCGTCTGCCAAAGAAGCGGCACGAAAACTGTGTGTCATCGGGGATATCGCCTGCGATCCGGACAGCGACTTTAACCCTGTGCCATTGTACCATGAGGCCACCACTTGGGCAGAGCCCGCGACCCGCGTCCACGACGATCCGCCCTTGGATGTCACCGCGATCGATAACTTGCCCTCGATGCTACCGCTCGAAAGCTCTCAGGATTTCTCGGGACAATCGCTGCCATGGCTGATGCAAATCACAGACACCAATTCCGGTGTGTGGGGCCGCGCGATGGCGACCTATCGCAAGCATCTGATGCACGTATAACAAAGGGGGCCGCGGCCCCCTTTCTCACATGATGTCGTCTTCTTCGTCCTCGGCAGAGATGCCAAATGCGTCCAAACCGCTTTCCAGATATTCCGCAAGCTCGGGCATCCCCAGCAGGTAATCTGCCGTTTCGCTGGTGGCTTCGGACACAACGGTCGCCCGCGCTTCGTCCAGTTCATCAACGGTAAAGGTGTCGCGCCCGATCCACGCCAAGGCGATAAGATCGGTTTGCTCTTCTTCATTCAGATCGCCGATGAAAGAGCGGATCGCGTCATCGTCCATCCGTCCCATGGTTTGCACTTCGTCTTCAGACAGGTCTTCGGTCAGGATTTCCATTTCGCCCGAATTCATCCGCAACTCGTGCGCCAGCAAAATGATCTGAGCAACTTTTGACGAGGATATTCTTAGCATGGCTCATTTCCTTCTTCGGCCCTGATCCAGCATCCGGCGTTCTCGGTCAGCCGTCCTTGATCTAGGGCAACACACAACGATCAAGAGACAATTCGAAAATAGGCCCAGTCCGGCAGGATTTTGGCCACCCGGAATAGCCAGGAAAAGACCGTCGGAAAGCTTCGCGCAAAACTGGGAGAATTCATGTGGTCGAAAATCTCACGCGCCGCGTCATCTGGCTCCATCAGAAACGGCATCTTGAAGTCATTCTTCTCGGTCAGACGGGTTTTGATAAAGCCGGGGTTTACCAATTGCACCCGAACGCCCGTCTTGCGCAGATCGGCATGCAAGGTTTCAGCCAATGACATCACACCCGCCTTTGAGGCGCCGTAGCCTACAGCGCCAGGGAGCCCGCGAAAGCCCGACAAACTGCCGGTAAAGATCAAATGGCCGCGATCCTGCTCAACGAACTTCGGCACCATGACACCTGCCACGCGCATCGCACCACCTAGGTTCACATCTGCCATCAGCGCCATCTTTTCGGCGTCGATGTCTTTGGGCTCCATCGGCCAGTACACACCGGCCAGATAGATCACGCCATCCACGTCGCCCACCTCTTCGGCCGCTTTGGTTACGCTTTCCAAACTGGACACGTCACAGGCAACGGCTTTGGCACGACCGGGGAGCTCTTCGGCCAACTCCTCGAGGCGCTCCTTTGAGCGCGCACTCAGAATGACCTCAACGCCAACTCGGCTTAGTTGATGGGCCAGAGCGCGGCCAAGCCCTTCGCTCGCGCCAATCAACCAATATCTCTTTTCGTTCCAATCCGTCACGTAACCTCCTTTGGGCGCATGGTGGCGACCAGCTCGCCCACCTTGATCCCGAATTTTCTGAACTGGCTACGGTTCATGATTACCCCGTTCGGCGTCAGATACATCCAGTCCGTCACATCCAAAACGTGGCCCCCTGCGTCCTCCATCAGGCGAATCCGGTAGTTGAGCTGCACCGCATCCCCGCGCTGCCATCCCTGTCCCGATCCAACCAGATCTTCGGCCTCGGCGCGGATGCTACCATCGTCAGAAACGGTGAGCTGCCATTCGCGCGCCTGCGTCGAGCCACTGTCATATGTGAAGAATTCGCAGAGCGTCCCTTTGTTCCCGTCCCAACGCCCCTCCATATCGGCACAAAAGCGTGATGCGACACGGCCGGTCGGGCCATAGATCACACCTTCGCACTGGATAGGTCCAGACAGCGTCGAGCGAACGTCGAAAGTGGCCGCGCCATCGTAGTCAGACGGCTTCTGCGCCGAAAAGGATGCTTGGCTGCGAATGATCAAAGACACAGCCAAAGCCACGAAGAATCCTACCGCAATCCACATAACGGTCATTGTCTACAGCTCCTTTTCCATTGGGGTGCGGGTCAACAGACCTATTGCGCACAACTTCAAAACACACGGTACGCCCGCATAGAGTACCGAGAGCGTCCCGAGTGCTTCGGCAGAATTTGGTCCCCCGCTCCGAAAACCTGCCGCTTGCAACAGAGGCAGAAGGACAGCGGCGGCAAGAGCGAGACTTGCTTTGGTGGCGAAGGACCACAGACCAAACCCCGCGGCCCCTTGGGGATCGACCCGAGCCATCCGCGCCGCAAAAGCTGCGGGCAAAATCGTCATATCCGCGCCCAATGCCACGCCTGTGGCGACGCAAATTGCGGCGAACGGCCAAACGTCCCCTGCATCAAGCGAAAGTGCCCACAAGAACGCCGCAACGGACAAGCCCATACCGATCAGCAAAGCGGCGCGAGGGCCAATACGCTGTGCGATCACCGACCAGATCGGCGCGCCGACGGCGGCGGATACAAAGAACAGCACCAAAAGAGGGCCTTCGCTGCCTGCACTGGCAAGGCGGCTTTCGACAAAGAACAAAAACAAAGTCGACGTCACCGCGACCGGCGCTGCGTTCACAATCCCGAGGAGCAGGAGCCACCTAGCGTTCGCGTCCTCGAGCACGCCTCGCAAGTTGGGCAGGCTGGGGTGCTGTCTGATCGACCACTCCGGTGTCATGAACCAAACCGATATACCCGCGCACACTGAGAACACGGCAGCAAACCCCGAGAACGGCTGATCAAAAAGCCTGACCAAAGCGACTGGCGCAATCGCGGCGAGGCAAACGCCGACCAAAGCGCCGCCCTCTCTCCAACCGGCCAATTTTAGATGGGCGCGGCCCGCAGACTCGGCGCGGCTCACCCCAGCGGCGTAGAAAGTGATCGTCAAAAAGCTGTAGGCCGAGAACATGAGCACCAGCATCACAGCGAACCAGACCAGAGGATCAAACGGCGGCGCAACAGCAAACAGACCGACCATCGCGGCGGCCAGAACTGCCATTGCGATCGCCACCGACAGGCCTTTTGATTTGAGCCGCGCCGAAAGCAGGCCAAACAACGGGTCCTGAAACAGGTCCAATAGGCGCAGAACGGCTAGGATCGCCCCCAGACTACCGAGCTCCACTCCATAACTATCGACGTAGAATTTGGGGGCATGGATGTAGATCGGAAGCCCCGCTGCCGCCAAAACACCCGCAAAAACAGAGTAGGGCCAAAGAGGCCGAGCCTGTGTCACCGGCTGACCTCTGTCTCGGGGGCATCAGGGCACGGGCGATAAATGGCGCGCTTCAGCTTGAGCTTCAGCGCCTGCCAAAAGATCAAAACTACCACGCGGCGCGCGCCGAGCGGTCGCCGAACAAGGGACCGCAGAACCGACGTGTTGGTCAGCGGTCGTCTTGGCCCTGTCAGGGTCGCGGTTAGGCCACCTTCGGAGTGGGTTAGATCAATCCATATCCCGATCCGGTCTTCGCGGATGTCAAAGCGGAACTGGTAGTCCCCCGCGATCGGCTGAAAGGGCGAGACGTGGAAGATCTTGCGCGCGACAAGCTTATCCTGCGCGGTGATCTCGGACAGGTCGTCATGATGGCACAAGTAGCTGTGTCGCTGGCCAAAGGTGTTGGTCACCTCGGCAATCACTGCGCGCAATGTCCCTTTTGCATCATAGCAGAGCCAGAAACTAACAGGGTTAAAGACGTGACCAAGCACCCGCGGCTGGGTCAGCAGGACGAGTTTGCCATCAAGCTCAATCCCATTCTCGCGCAAGGCGCGCCGGGCCCAGACAGCGCCCTCGCCATTTTTGGGCGCGCCGCCATGGTCGCGGTCCCGAACAGAGAACACATTGGCCGCATTCCGAGAGAACAGGCTCGGTCCACGCATCGGCTTCTCCGGGTCAAGCATGACGTAGTCGATGCTGTACCGGAAACCATTCTCGATATCGCCCTTGCGACCGTGCCACGTATGCCCCTCGATGTGATCGACCGTTTTCATTCAGCCGCCACCTGTTGTCGAATCCGGGCACGCAGGTTCTCGGCCACTTCGAGCCCGCTACTCAGCCCGTCTTCGTGGAAACCGTTCTTCATCCATGCACCGCAGAACCACGTGTTGAATGCGCCATTGGTCGCTGCGACCTCTTTTTGCGCTTTCATGGCAGCCAGATCGTAGACAGGGTGCATCAGTGTGACTTCATCGTAAATCAGTTCATCCTTGATCTCGCGACGCGAGTTCAAAGTGACGAAGTGCGGATCATTCATGGGGATGGGCTGAAGTGAGTTCATCCAGTAGGTCAGATCAATCCGATCGCTCGGGGCATTCTTGTCTTCGGTGTAGACCCAAGACGACCAACACAGACGGCGCTTTGGCATCACGGACTCGTCGGCGTGTAGTACAATTTTGTTTGGCTGATACCGAACATCCCCCAGCAGTTGGGTTTCGCGGGGTGTCGCATCCTCGAGCAGAGCGAGCGAGACATCAGAGTGAGTCGCAAAGACCACTTCGTCGAACAGCTCCCACTCCCCGCCATGTCCACGAACCTCGGGACCGTTTAGAGTGCGGCGCACGCCAGCGATCGGGGTACCTTTGCGCATTGTCACACCTTTGCGCCGCAGCGCTGCGATCAGGCGCGTCACATACTGGATCGAGCCGCCTTCAACCGTGTACCACTGGTGCTGCCCCTTATGGCTGAGCAGGGCATGGTTCTTAAAGAAGTTGATCAGCGCCAATGCCGGGAAATCCATGATTTCGGCCGTGGGAGTCGACCAGATCGCGCCTGAGAGTGGTGCGAGGTAGTATTTGCGAAACCAGTCTCCAAGCTGAAAATGCTCTAGCAATTCGCCGATCGATGCATCGGGCATACCCTCTGCCGCCTCGACCGCGTTGGCGTTGAACTTAAACACGTCCCGTAGCATCCGCAGATATTCTGGACGGAATAGGTTGCGGCGCTGCGCAAAGACCGAATTCAACGAATTAAAACCATACTCCAGCCGCCCGCCGTCAATGGATGCGCCAAAGCTCATATCGCTTTTGACCGTCGGCACATTCAAGCGCTCGAACAGTTTTACCATATTGGGGTAGTTCACATGGTTGAATACGATGAACCCCGTATCCACGGGCTGATCACCATTTTTGCCCGCTTTTACTGTGCGAGCATGCCCCCCCCAGCGATCTTCGGCCTCGAACAACGTGACATGGCAATCGTCTGACAGGGCATAGGCTGCACCCATTCCAGAGATCCCTCCGCCAATTACCGCGATTTTACGTGTGTAGGGGGCCGAGGTCTCGAAAGGCATTGGGTCGTCTCCTGTGATTATGTCCATGTTACGTAGAGCCAAGCCAAGCGGATGAAAAAAATAATTGGTCAGTGATCCAGTTTTCCTCGTGCGTCGTAATAGCGGTATGTTGATGGAACAGTTGGACATTTCGGAAAACAGGTTGCCAGCACACGCCAAGCGTCGTGTTATGGGTGCTGACATGCGCCCTCAATCCCCGAAAGGCTCCAGAGTGCCTGACGCCAAAACACAACCGACCCAGGATTGGACAAACCATATCCTGCGTATCCGGAACCAAGATCAGGTCGCGTTCAAAGAGCTGTTCGCGCACTTTGCACCCCGGGTGAAGGGGTTCTTGATCAAATCCGGAGCCGACGAAGCCTTGGCCGATGAATGCACCCAAGAGGTGATGGCCACGATCTGGCGAAAGTCAGAGATGTTTGACCCATCGCGGGCTGGCGTTTCCACGTGGATCTTCACGATCGCGCGGAACCGCAAAATTGACATGCTGCGCAAACGGCGCCGCCCCGAACCCGAGGATCTGCCTTGGGGACCAGAGGCCGAGCCCGATGCCGAAGATTCGTTCGTGATGCAGCAAGAGTCACAAAGACTGGGGGAAGCGATCCGCGCTCTGCCAGAAAAACAAAGGCAGCTGGTCGAGAAAGCCTACTTTGGCGATCTAACGCACAGTGAAATCGCCGAGGAAACGGGTCTGCCCTTGGGCACGATCAAATCTAGGATACGGTTGGCGCTGGACCGCTTGCGCCACCAGATGAAGTGACTGTGATGATGCGCGATATTAAACACCACCTGACCGACCAACTGTTGATGGCCTACTCTGCCGGGACTCTGCCAGAAGCCTTTGACCTGATCGTTGCCGCCCATCTTTCGATGTGCGACGCCTGCCGTGCGGCAGCCGAGAGCTTTGATGCGACCGGCGGAGCCTTGATTGAGGATTTGGATACCGCCGAGCTGTCCGATGACAGCTTTGCTGCAACAATGCGCCTGATCGAAGGTGCGCCAAAGTTGTCCGTCCCAAAACCCCGCAAAAAGGGCGTTCTGCCCGGTCCGGTGCAAGACTTCGTTGGCGGCGACCTAGAGAGCGTAAAATGGCGGTCGATCGGCATGGGTGTAAAACAAGCGATCATCCCAACCCAAAAGGACGCAACCGCGCGCCTGCTTTATATCCCTGCAGGATGTGCTGTGCCGGATCATGGGCATCGCGGGACCGAGTTGACCTTGGTGCTACAGGGCGCGTTTCAGGATGAAACAGACCACTTTGGCCCCGGTGATATCGAAGTTGCGGACGAGGATCTGTTCCACACACCAGTTGCGGATATCGGTGAGGATTGCATCTGTCTGGCTGCGACGGACGCACCGCTGCGCTTCCGCAGCTTGCTTCCGCGGCTCGCGCAGCCGTTCCTGCGCATCTAACTTTAGACAAGAAAAAAGGGCTGCTTAACGCAGCCCTGTTTCGTCCAGCAAACCTTTGGCTTTGGCCGCATAGTAGTAGCCGCGTGCGTAGTGCATGACGGCTTCTTTTTCGTCGCCATCTGCCACCAGATAGGCACCGCGCAGGTACTTGCCCGCGTATTTCAGATTGGTTTCCGCATCTAGCAGGTCCGCCGGCTCGCCTTTGAACCCCATGCTGCGGGCGGTCGCGGGCAGGATCTGCATCAGACCGTAGTAAGGGCCGTTGCGAGCCCATGGGCGGTGAGTGCTTTCGCGGATCACAACGCGTTGGATCAGCGAAGGTGGAATTTCATACTCTTCTGAATATTTCAGAATGAGAGAACGAAGTTCTGGTGTTTCATTCGGATAAAGAGGGTCAGCATAGTCGGCAAAAGCGAGAGGTTTTACTTCGGGGTCCGGCTCAGCCATCTGACTACAAGCACTGGTCAATACGAATAGGCCAAAGGCCACACAGGTGAGGGTGCGCTTCATCATGTCTTCCACTATCGTCCCAATATCGCCACTGCGCGCTCAGGCACGTCTTCGGCAGAATTGCGGGGAAGAAACACAGAAATTTCGGTTGAGTCACCCCTGAATTGTTCGCGTGGCGAACGATCGGCGGATTTAGACAGTTTTTTGCGTATTGATGGCTAACTGATCGGCGGTTTCTGGCGCAAGTTCTTCGAAATCGAAATTATCCAGTCGACGAGCGCGTTTGCCTGCCTTTTCGGCACTAATCTTGATTTCAGAGATATCCTTGGCCGCCTGATTGAAATGGCGGTCCAGATTTTCAACCCGTGAACCCAAACGGTCCACGTCCGAATAAAGCAGACCCAACTCTTTTCGAATGGCACCCGCCTGCTCTCGCATCCGCGCATCCTTGAGGATGGCGCGCATAGTGTTCAGGGTCGCCATGCAAGTGGTCGGAGACACGATCCAAACCCGCTTTTCAAACCCTTCGCGCACCAGTTCGGGGAAATTGGCGTGCAGCTCTGCATAAACAGCCTCGGACGGTAAGAACATGATCGCGCCGTCAGCGGTCTCGCCCTCTAGGATATATTTTTCGGAAATGGCCTTGATATGGTTGCGCACCGACTGGCGCAGCATCCGCGCTGCTTCGTTCAACAAGGCCTGCGTGTCGGCCTTACGCAGCGCCTCGTAAGCCTCGAGCGGGAATTTACTGTCGATGACGATTGGACCCGGCGGATTGGGCAAGTGGATCAAACAGTCCGCCCGGCGCCCGTTAGACAGCGTGTGCTGCAGCGCATAGCTGTCCGACGGCAATGCCTTACCTACAATGTCGTTCAACTGGATCTCGCCGAATGCACCACGGGTCTGTTTGTTTGACAGAATATCCTGAAGGCTCAGAACATCACCGGACAGTTTGGTGATGTTCTCTTGCGCCTTGTCGATCGCGACGAGCCTCTGCTGCAACTCCCCCAGCGATTTTGCTGTCCGCTGCGCCGATCCGTGCAGGTTCACATTCATCTGCTCGGTCACAGTCGCCAGACGCTGCTCCATCAGTTGTAGCATGTGCTTTTGACTAGAGGCCTGCGCCTCTGACACATGGTTCAATCCCCCCGCTAATTGCTGCTGACCATCAGAAAGAGACTGAACGCGCTGGTCCAGTGCCCACATCTGACGCGCCATCGGCTCCATCATCTGGGCAGACTTTCCAGCAGAGCGCATGACCGCGAACAGCATAAGCAGCACCAATCCACCAAGGATGAGGGCACCCAGAACCAAAGGATTCTGAAATACTGTTTCGAAAGTCACTTTATTCTCATTTTCGAAAACGAGCCAACGCCAGCGCTCTTCGAAAGCCTCTTGCCAGAGGGATCAGAGGTATCGATGCGGGTTTCTATTGCCTCAGCTTCGAAGGTTTGGCCAGCATGAGTGATTCGAACCTTCGCCTTCCCCCCTGCCTTTACACCATTTTCTGCAATCAACTCAGCGAAACCAATTGGAAGAGAGATCATGATGCGCGCACTACCACCATCGTACTCGCTTAAGGTTGCAGTGCAGTTGGAGATCAACGGAGCCTTCGTAGGTTTATAGTCTCTTAAAAATTCTTTTTTCATGTGCGCCCGAACAGCCTTTCGATGTCAGAGAGTTTGAGCTCCACGTAGGTGGGGCGGCCATGATTGCACTGACCGGAATGGGGTGTCGCCTCCATCTCGCGGAGGAGTGCATCCATTTCTTCGGCGCGCATCCGTCGGCCGGATCGGATTGAGCCATGGCAGGCAACACGGGACAGGATCGCCTCGAGTCGCGCCTGCAGGGAAAGGCTTTCGCCCTGATCAATCAACTCATCCAGAATGTCGAGAACCATCGCCTTGGCGTCCACATTGCCCAGAATCCCCGGGGTCTCGCGGACTGCGACAGCACCAGCGCCAAAGGGTTCAATGCTCAGCCCCATGCGCGCCAGATCACCCGCGTGTTCTAGCAACCGCGCGCTGTCGCCCTCGGACAGATCCACGACCTCGGGGATCAGCAGGGCTTGGGCCGCGACGCCATTTTCAGCCATCTGCTTTTTCAGTTTTTCGTAGACCAGACGTTCGTGAGCGGCATGCTGATCGACGATCACCATACCGTCTTGGGTCTGCGCGATGATGTAGTTCTCGTGCACCTGACCACGTGCGACACCCAAGGGCAGATTCGCAGGCTCGGGCGCTTCGGTTTCAAGTTCGGGACGCATGTCAGGGACAGGCGGGGTTTCCACGACGCGCCCGCTATAGGCGGTCGAAAACTCGGCAAAGCCTGTGTCACGCGGTGGGACAGGCTGCATCGCAGGAGCTTGCCCCATGTAGCTGGCACTGCGCGCGGCAGCAGACGGCCGATCCATCTGGTACTGGAACACGCGCGGCTGGGTCGGCTCAGTCCGCATCGCCCCCAAAGTAGCGCCCGCGACGGTGCTAGAAGCGCGATGCCCGGCTTCGGCCAAAGCGTGGCGCAAGGACGAGACGATCAATCCGCGCACCAGACCGGGGTCGCGGAACCGAACCTCGGACTTGGCAGGGTGGACGTTCACGTCGACCTTTTGCGGGTCACAATCAACGAACAGAACAGCTGCGGGATGTCGGTCACGGGATAGGAAATCCATGTAGGCGGCGCGCAATGCGCCGGTGAGCTGTTTGTCCCGCACAGGCCGCCCGTTCACGAACAGGTACTGTGAGACGGCCGCACCGCGAGAATAGGTGGGCAGAGCCGCGTAGCCCGTCAGGCGGACGCCTTCGCGTTCGGCATCAATCGCCAGAGCATTTTCAGAGAACTCTCCACCGAGGACTCCGGCCAACCGCCCGCGAAGCGCGTCGAACAGATCACCTGTTTCGGGATCGCTGCGAAAGGTCACGCGCCCCGAACCGCCACCCGAAACATCGCGCAGGGTAAACCCAATCGAGGGCTCGGCCATCGCCAGACGTTTGACGACATCGCTGATCGCTTGGGACTCGGCGCGGTCGCTGCGCATGAATTTCAGGCGGGCGGGGGTCGCGTAGAACAGATCACGCAGCTCAACCACGGTCCCGCTGGTCAGGGCCGCTGGTTTGACAGGGCCCATCTCGCCGCCAGCGACGGTAATTTGCGCAGCGTCCTCGCCCGTCGGGCGCGAAGTAATGGTCAGCCGCCCGACAGCGCCAAGGGACGGTAGCGCCTCGCCCCGGAAACCGAAGGTGTGAATATTCAAGAGATCAGAGCCGTCGATCTTGCTGGTGGCATGGCGGGACAACGCCAAGGGCAAGTCCTCTGCGGACATGCCACAGCCGTCATCCGTCACGCGGATCAGGGTCTTGCCGCCATCGGCCACACACACCTCAATTCGGCGTGCGCCAGCGTCGACAGCATTCTCGACCAGCTCCTTGACGGCCGATGCGGGCCGCTCGACAACCTCACCAGCGGCGATGCGGTTGATGGCGCCGCTGTCAAGCTGGCGAATTACAGGTCGAGATGCCTGATCTGTGGATATCTTGGGGCTGCTCATGGTCATACCCCAAGAATTAGCACGCGATCTTACGAATCTCTAGGGCAGATCAGAGCCCGGCAGGCTGCCCAACCACGACAAATGTCAGCGCATCCGGCTGCATCAGATCGCGAGCGACGCGGTTGATCTGTTCAAGTGTCACGGCATTAACCATGTCATTGCGCGATGTCACATATGACGTCGGCAAATCCTGCATTTGCATCCCGACAAGGATCTTGGCAATCGCTGCATTGCTGTCAAATCGCAGAGGATATGCACCAGTCATATAGGTTTTGGCTTGGTCCAGCTCTTCTTGGCTCACGCCCTCGGTCGCGAGCTTGGCCCACTCATCACGGACAACGCTGATGGCATCCGCAATCCGGTCGTTCCCCGAGGCAACCTGCCCCACCCACAACTCGGCGTAATCGCGCGGAACCAGGTAGCTGCCAATACCGTAGGTCAGGCCACGTTTTTCACGCACTTCGGTCATCAGGCGGCTGTCAAAGCCCGATCCACCAAGGATCTGGTTCAGAATATAAGCAGCAAAGTAGTCCGGATCGTCCCGCTTCATACCGGGCTGCGCAAAGAGAGCGACCGACTGCGGCGTCTCGAACGGAACGACATGGGTTTCGCCATCAAAAGTCAGTCTCGCCTCTTGGGGAAGCGGCGCGCCTGTTTCGGGCAAATCGGCTAGAAGATCATCCAACAGGACACCCAGTTCTTCGGCGGAAATATCACCAACCGCCGAAACATAGAGCCGATCCATGGCCAAGGCATTCCTATGCGCCGCAACAATGTCATCACGGGTCAGGGTTGCGACACTTTCTGCGGTGCCTTCGTATTCAGTTGCGTAAGGGTGGTCTCCGTAGACCAGCGCGCCAAATTCGCGGCTCGCGATGTCGTTGGGGTCGGTCTGACTACTGCGAATCGAGGTCAGCACTTGCTGACGCACGCGCTCTAGGGCGGCCTCGTCGAAGCTGGGGCTTACCAGAGCCTGCCGCAGCAGGGCCATAGACTCATCCGTGTTCTCTGTCAGGAACCGCGCCGAAACAGAAACGTCGTCGGCACCGGTGTCGAACCGATAGGACGCCGCCAGCGAATCCCGTGCCTTGGCAAAAGCACGGGCGTCCATGTCGTTGGTGCCCTCTTCGAGCAAGCCCATCATCAGGTTGGTTGCGCCACGCTTACCATCGGGGTCCAGATTACCACCGCCAAGGAACCGAAGCTCTAACGCGACGAACGGGATCGAAGGCTCCTCGACGAGCCATGCCTTGATACCACTCGGGCTCTCGACCTCTTGGATATCGACGGCGGCCACTGCGCGCAGAGCGGAAAACGCGACAAGACAAATAGCGATCAAATATTTCATACTTAGCCCTCTGTCCCTGTGTCGGCATCCATGCCCGATGTGATGTAGCCTGTGACGGACCGGCGTCGGTCCAGAACGGATTTTGCCGCGTCGACGATTTCTTCTGCGGTGATGTCCAGAACGGTGGGTGTCCACTGCTGCACGTCTTCGACGGTTAGGCCGATGGCCAGCGCCGCACCGTAGCGGTTCGCTCGCGAGCTGGTGCTGTCCATCGCGTAGATCTCAGAGGCGCGGAACTGTGTCTTGATCCGTTCCAAATCTTCGGGGGCCGGCCCTTCCGCGATGAAGTCCGCAATCGCTTGATCCATAGCCGCTTCCGCCTCTTCCAACGAGACGCCGTCTGCCGGTACCAGAACAAAGGTGAACTTTGTCTTATCCAGTGACATGCCTGCATAAGACGTTCCGGAATATACAGCGGTCTGCGTGTCGAACTGAAGCTTGGTCGCCAGATAGGATGTGGTGCTATTCCCCCCTAGCAAGCGCGACAGCAATGTCAGCGCGGCTGCTTCACGCTGATCACCTGCATTGCGTTCGGGCGCCAGATAACTGCGCAAGAGATAGGGCTGACTGATCCTGGGATCAGAAAATTTCAGTCGGCGCTCTGCCAGTTGGGGCGGTTCCTGCGGGCGCACGCGCGGCCCAAGGTCAGGATTCGGCGCGATCGGCCCGAAATGCTCTTCGGCCATGGCGCGCACGTCCTCGGGGTTCACGTCGCCCGCGACAACCAGAATCGCGTTATTCGGTGCGTAATATTCCTTGTAGAATGACAGGGCGTCCTCTTGGCTCAGCTCCTCCATCTCTTGGCGCCAGCCGATCACGGGGATGCCATAAGGGTGGTTCATGTAGAGCGCCGCATCCGACTGTTCGGAAAACAAGGCCTGTGGGCTATTCTCGACCCGCATATTCCGTTCTTCGAGGATCACATCGCGCTCTGTGCCGACCTCTTGGTCCGTCATGCGCAGATCGACCATTCGGTCGGCCTCCATTTCCAGCATGAGGTCCAGCCGATCCGCTGCCACATTCTGATAGTATGCCGTGTAATCCTGAGAGGTGAATGCGTTGTCGGTCCCGCCATTGGCCGCAACGGTGGCAGAGAATTCTCCCGCAGCCATGTCATCGGTACCCTTGAACATCAGATGTTCCAGAAAATGGGCGATGCCAGATGTGCCTGCAGGTTCGTCAGCGGCCCCGACACGATACCAGACCATATTGGTCAGAGCTTGGGAGCGGTGATCCTCGATCACCACGACGTCCATGCCGTTTTCCAGCGTAAAAGTGGTGACGTCTTCGCTTTGCGCCAGCGCGGTTGACGCGGCCAGCGCCAAGGTCAGACTAAACGGCGTGAGGATTGCTCTCATGTCAGCTCCCTATTTTTCAAGGAAATCTACGACATGAACGCGCGCATTCAAGAGGGCTGACGGGACTGTGACCGCCCCGCCTGTATTCTTACTCTTCCAGAGGCGGCGGTGTCGGAACCCGATAGCCGCGTGCGCGATACAGATCGATCAGTTCATAGGGATCGAGGCGCATCTCTTCGTAGGGCAGTTCCGGCCCCAGCAAACGACGACGGCGCTTCACAAAGATCTCGTCCTCGTCGGCCAGAACACTGCGGATGTCCGACGACAGGCCCGCACGAGCCGCATACGTCACCAAGGCACCGTCGGCAGCAGGGAATTGACCATCAGGGCTGGCTTGGCGCCCGCCAAGCGCGGCAGCCCCATCTGCCAGCGGCGTCAGGTCTGCGCGGTTATCACCTCCGGGTGCAGGCAGATCTGCCGTGACCGGCATTTCCAGAGGTTTCACAGGAACAATGGCAAATTCGTCCGGTCCCCGAGACAGACGATCGGGGTTTCCGTTATCGCAGGCCCCAAGAGCCAACGCTGCAATGACGAGCACGAAACGCTTCATGCCTAACTAGACCTCCGCTACTTTGCTCCACGCTTAACAGCAGATAAGGGCGGCGTCACGCACCCTTTTTCCGTGCTTTGCCCGGTTCGAAGAGCACGAGGCCAATGGCCCCAGCAAAAATAGCAATATCTGCAATATTAAACGCATAGGGATTGTTGATCCCACAGCATGACATGTTCAGGAAATCGGCGACCGCGCCATAAAGAACGCGATCCACCACATTTGCGAGAGCGCCGCCCACCAGCACGCCAGCGGACAAGGTCGCCCAACGACCGGGCTTGGTGCGCAGGGTCCAAAGGATCACGCCGATGCTGATTACCAGCGCAATCGCAATCAGAACCCAACGACCCATATCCCCATCCGAGGTAAAGAGGCCAAAGTTGATCCCGCGGTTCCACGCCATGTGGAATTGCAGGAACGGCGGCAGCACGTCAATCTGCCCAAGGGTGCGCAATTCCATCATGTGAACCACGATGTACTTGCTGGCTTGGTCCGCCAGAAACACCCAGAAGGCAGGCCAGAAGAGATGTGCTACCGCGCGGGTCATGGCCGTCCTCTTAGTGGCGGAAGTGACGCTGGCCGGTAAAGACCATCGCGAGGCCAGCCTCGTCAGCTGCCTTGATCACTTCTTCGTCACGCATGGAGCCACCGGGCTGGATCACAGCAGTCGCACCTGCTTCGGCGGCGGTCAGCAGACCATCGGGGAAGGGGAAGAACGCGTCCGATGCCACAACAGAGCCCATGACGGTGGGTTCTTTGAGGCCCAGCACTTCGGCCATGTCTTGGCTTTTGCGCGCTGCGATACGGGTCGAGTCCACGCGGCTCATCTGGCCAGCGCCAATGCCCACGGTCGCGCCGTTTTTCGCGTAAACGATGGCGTTCGACTTCACGTGCTTGGCAACTTTCCAAGCGAAGAGCAGATCTTCTAGCTCCTGCTGGGTGGGCGCAACCTTGGTCACGACCTTCAGGCCTTCGTAGGTCATCATGCCGTTGTCGCGGTCCTGAACCAGCAGACCACCGGACACCTGCTTGAATGCCAGACCCGCCGACGCCGCATTTGCCAAACCGGGGGTGGTCAGCAGGCGCAGGTTTTTCTTCTTGGCAAAGATTTCTTTGGCCGCATCGTCCGCACCGGGGGCAATCACAACCTCGGTAAAGATCTCGGTGATCGCCAGAGCGGTTTCTGCATCCAGAATCTGATTCAGAGCGATGATGCCGCCGAACGCGCTGGTGCGGTCACAATCGAATGCGCGCTGATACGCTTCTTTCAGGGTTTCGCCGCGCGACACACCGCAGGGGTTCGCGTGCTTGATGATCGCACAGGCCGGACCGTCCTTGGGCAGGAATTCCGAAACCAGTTCGAAGGCTGCGTCGGTGTCGTTAATGTTGTTGTACGACAGCTCTTTGCCCTGATGCTGTTCGAAGTTCGAAACGCCGGGGCGGTTGCCGCCATCGACATAGAACGCCGCTTGCTGGTGGGGGTTTTCACCGTAACGCAGGGTCTGTTTGATTTCACCTGCAAAGGCACGGCGGCGCGGGGTCTCAATGCCAGCAGCGCCAGCCATCCAGTTCGACACAGCCGCATCGTAGGCAGCGGTGCGGGCGTATGCGTTCTGCGCCATCTTCTGACGGAAGCCGTAGGTGGTCTTCCCGTCGTTGGCTTCCAGCTCTGCCAGCAGGGCGTCGTAATCTTCGACATCAACAATGGTGGTGGTGAAGCCGTGGTTCTTGGCCGAAGCGCGGATCATCGCGGGGCCGCCGATGTCGATGTTCTCGATCATCTCGTCATATTCTGCGCCGCGAGCCAGAGCGGCTTCGAACGGATAAAGGTTCACGACCAGCAGGTCGATCTCGGGGATGCCGTGCTCTTGCATCGCCTGAACGTGGGTGCCGTTGTCGCGCAGCGCAAGCAGGCCGCCGTGGACCATGGGGTGCAGCGTCTTGACGCGGCCGTCCATCATTTCGGGGAAGTTGGTGATCTCGGAGACGTCTTTGACGTCCAGACCTGCGTCGCGCAGGGCTTTGGAGGTGCCGCCGGTGGACAGCAGCTCGACGCCGCGTGCGGCCAGCGCTTTGCCCAGATCTACGAGGCCGGTTTTATCGGATACGGAAATGAGCGCACGGCGCATGGGTGCGAGGTCTTGCATCGAGGGGTCTCCTAAGGTCGCGTTCGGTCAGTCGGTCTCGGCCGTGGCAGGGGCGAGATCACGGATCGCGCCTTCGCTATCCTGTGCTTTGGCAAAAGACCAGCGGATGCGGGTCGCATAATCCATCGCGCGGGCAGATAAAACGATCTGTTTCGTGGTTCGGGGCCGAATCCGGCCTTTTTCCAGATAAACACTCGGCTGTAAGGCCAATTCACCCACGCCATCGTGGCGGAACACCCAAACCTCACCACTTTTGAGTGTCATGGACACAGCCGCCCCGCCCATGTCCAGAGTCGGCTCGACGTCCGGATGCAGATGGAACCGCAGGTCAAAGGGCACGCCGGTCAGCGCCGTGTCATCCAAAGCCGCATTGAATTGACGGCGATCTTTGTGGCTGATCGTGGCCAACAAGTCTTCTCCGACCAGAGCACGGCCATCGTAGCTCAGGTCCAGCATTCGCGCGTGGGTCAGACCGTAAGAGGGAACGTAGCCATTGTGTCCACCTTCGAACTGCATTCCTTCGGTCGTGCGGATGATCTGTGCGCGGACGTCATCAGGCGCATTCACCAGATATTCGCGGTAGATTCCCCCCCGCCATGTCCCTGGCCCCAGTTGCGCAGACGACAAACCACTGATCCCCAACGTGGAATGCGATGGGGTGGCACGACCCGCCCGGCGCCAATCACGGCCAAAATCACGCCCTGAGCCGCAGTTCACCACCAATGGGCGGCGCCCCGATGTCAGTTCGATCGCCATGGTGGACGCATGAGCGGCAAAACCAGTGAGACCTGTGTCCGGTGCCTCCGCATCAACCACAACGCTGGTTCGGCCCGCTGACAAACGGGCATATCCCATGGCCAAACCGGTGCGCGACGTGGCTTTGATTCGCGCATTTGCGAGCGCACGATCCAACCGCCCTTCAACGCCGCGCCCTCCGCCATGAAAGCGGGCCAATTCACCGTCCGCATGGCGAAGCGCCCGCAATGTCGGAGCGATTCGCTCTAGTGCATCCATCAAGCCGCGCGGCACGGGCAAGTCTGCATCGACGAGTGCGACCTTGACCCATGCCAAAAGGTTAAACACCTCAAGCAACTCTTCGGGATTACGCGAAGCAATGCCTCCGCTCGCATCCACATGGCTGTCGCAATGGCGGGCAAGCGCATCAACCGCGGGCCCAACCAAATCCTCCATGCCTTCGAGGGCAAGCCCCGCGTAAACCAAACCCGCTAACGCCTCGGTCCGTGGCAAACCCGCACCGGCGACACGCCACCGACGGGACAGAAAAATGGTCTGGCGGGCAAGCGCCGCGTAGAACTTGTGAGAGGTCTCGGGCTCCGCACCGCGCAGGATAACCAAAGCGTGGTTGATCCAGCGGATGATCCGTCGGCCTGTCAAATCAGGTGACCAGCCCTTACCTTTTCCTGCGCCATAGAGGGTGATCCAGTCCATCACCCATTCCTGCGCCTTTGCCCGTGCGTCCGGCGTGCCCAAGGCCGCAAGGTCATCTAGCCAAACGCAGCCGTGCACCTCCATCGCGAAGCGGCCGGTCGGCATTTCTATGTTCCAGATGGAGGTATCGGGCGCTTCGATCAGGTTGCCAGCAAACAGAAAGTTCCCAGCGAGCAGTTGCCGCCCCCGAGACACCGAGCCAATGGTGCGCGGCTCCGGGCTTGATGTGAACGCAACAGCCTTGGCCCCGAACCCCGCAAGACGCGCATGAATCCGGTTGACCGTGAGCGTGCTACGTTCCTGCAAACTGAAGTGATCTGCCATTTGTTAGCCTGCCTGCCAAAGCGGGCGCCGTTTCGGCGTCCCTGATTTTGACCGAAAGTGTACATCCGGCAGGTGGTAAAGTCACGCAGTCAAGCGCAGGGAAACCACGTAAAATCCGTCCATACCACCCTTATCCACCCAATAATCGGGGCGCAGGCGCAATCCGCCCTCGGGCGAGCGCCACGCGTCCTCGACCCATGGCAGGTCCATTGCAGCAGTATCAACTTGAACATTTGGGTTACGCGCGAGCAGTTCTTCGATCTGGACTTCACCTTCGTCAGGCAGCAGCGAACAGGTGCAATAGACCAGACGTCCGCCGGGTTTCAGCAGCGTCAGGGCACGGTCCAGCATGACCTCTTGCAACTCGATCAAAGAGAAGAAGCCGCTGCCATCCTTAGCATACGGCAAATCGGGGTGACGACGGATCGTGCCAGTGGCCGAGCAAGGCGCGTCCAGCAGGATCGCATCGTACTGGCCTTCGTGCTCTAGCGCGTCACCTTGGACAACGTTCGCCTTCAGCCCGCAGCGCTCCAGATTTTCGTGGACGCGCTTGAGACGGTCGGCGGAGATATCAAGCGCCGTGACTTTCGCGCCAGCGTTGGCCATTTGCAGGGTTTTGCCGCCGGGCGCAGAGCAGAGATCCAGCACCTTTTCGCCCGATTGAGCATTCAAGATTTTGGCTGGGACAGCCGCTGCAGCGTCCTGTACCCACCAATCGCCTGTCTCATAGCCGTCCAGAGCGGTCACCTGCCCGGGATCGCGCAGACGCACAGAGCCCATGGGCAGAAGTTCGGCGCCCAAACGCTCTGCCAGAGCTGCTGCGTCGCCTTTGGCGGTCAGATCGAGAGGTGCGCCAGCAAAGTGCATCTCTTCCATGGCAGCGATGGGCTTGGCACCCCAAGCTTCGGCCAGCGGATCACGAAGCCATTTGGGCATACGCGGGGTTCGCAGGGCATCCCATGCCTCTGGCCCGTCTGTGGTGAACTTGCGCAGAACGGCGTTCACCAGACCTTTGAGCATGGCGTTGCGTTTATTGCGCGAGATGAGTTCGACGTATGAATTTACAACCCCATGTCCGGCCTCGCGGCGGGCACAGATCTCGATGACCCCAAGGCGCAGCGCGTTTTTCACGGTCAGCGAGGGTTCCTTGCGCAGATGCTTTTGCAACATACGGTCCGCGCGCTCCATCCCGCGCAGGGTGTCCATGACCAGGCCTTGGGCGCGCGCACGCTCCTCTGGGGCCAGACGTTCCAGAACGCCGCTGGCGACCATCTCGGCCATCAGGCGTCCTTCGCCGGTGATCTGATCTAGCAGGTACAGCGCCGTACGGCGCGGGGCGAGGCCGCTCTTGTCCATGAAACACTCCGTCATCTTGCCCGTGGGCAGATGCTGCGTATATCAAGACAATAGCCGGAAAGGAACCAAGATGAGCGAAGAGCAAAAGCGTGACCTGCCGCCTGCTGCACAGCGGGCACTGGCCGAAGCCGAAGAGCGCCGCAAAAAGGACCAAGGACTGGACCTGCCGCCAGAGCTTGGCGGACGTGACGGCCCCGAACCCATCCGCTATGGCGATTGGGAGAAAAAGGGCATCGCGGTCGATTTCTGACCGCGATTAATCCAGTCCGAAATTGGCGTGGCGCCCCGCGCCGCGGTCCGAAGTAAAGCGGATATCGTTGCCGTCCAAGGCGACCTGCTGGCAGTTATTGCCCAGATCCTGCTGCCCCCAGAACAGGCTGCGGCAGAAGTAGCTGTCATGCCACTGCCACGCGCCAGACACCTGTTTTCCAAAGGCGCGGCCCGTGATTTCACCGTTTTCAGAGACTTGTAGCGTGATCCCCAGACGGGTCAGATCACGCCCTTTGACCAGATTTAGAAACGCGCTCTGATCCTTGACCACCTGCAGTTCTGCAGAGGCAACCGTTGCCGTCACGCAGAGGGCAAGGGTAGAAAGTAAAGCATTGGTCTTCATCACGGCCTCCGTTCACCTAATAGTAGAGAAACGTCTCGGAGGCCGCTTTGGTTTTTACGTCGGGTTCACCATTCGGTGAACAGGCGACTCACAGCCCCAGCACGTCCAGCATATCATAATCGCCGGCCTCTTTCCCCTGTGCCCAGAGCGCTGCTTTGATGGCGCCACGGGCGAAAACGCCGCGATCAGAGGCAACGTGGCGCAGGGTAATGCGCTCGCCATCAGCTGCGAACAGCACGTCATGCTCGCCTACAATGTCCCCGCCGCGAATCACACTGAAGCCGATGTCACCGCGCTTGCGCTCTCCAGTGATGCCGTCACGAGCGCGGTCCTCAACGTCTTTCAGCGCCACACCGCGACCTTCGGCGGCCGCCTCACCCAGCATCAACGCGGTGCCAGAGGGGGCGTCGACCTTGCGGCGGTGGTGGGCTTCAATCACCTCGATGTCGAAATCTTCGTCCAGTGCGGCGGCGACCTTTTTGGTCAGCTGCACCAGCAGATTCACACCAAGGCTCATGTTGCCCGCGCGGATGGTGACGCCGCCCTGACCCGCTACGGCCAGAGCCTGTAGGTCATCTTCGGTGAACCCAGTGGTGCCGATGATATGCGCCGCGCCAGCCTCTGCCGCTGTTTTGGCAAAAGAAATCGTGGCCGCAGGAGCCGTGAAATCAATCACAGCCTGTGCGCCGGCAAAAGCTGCTGCGGGATCGTCCGACACAACGACGCCGCTTTTGGTGCCCCCCATCAGAACGCCCAGATCCTGACCGACCCAGTCATGGCCCGCACGCTCGACAACCCCCGCCAGATGGACGCCGTCGCGCTCGATCACGGTTTTGACCAGCATCTGCCCCATACGGCCCGATGCGCCTGTGATGACAATACCGATGCTTTCCGACATAACCCGCGTCCTTCTTCTGCTATGATGCAGGTGTGACTAGCCGAGAGTTGCTGCTTTGGCAAAGGCTGCTTGGCACGGCGCTGGCAAAGGATTAGATGCGCAGTATGGCTAAGAACAAATTCTCCGACGGCCCCGGACCTTCGCAGCGTCAGCTGCGCGTGGGCGAACTCATCCGACGCACCCTGTCAGAGGTGCTGCAACGGGGCGATATCCACGACCCTGACCTGAACCGTCTGTCGGTCAGCGTGGGCGAAGTGCGTACCTCGCCCGACCTGAAGATCGCGACCGCCTATGTCATGCCCTTGGGCGGACAGGGGCAGGATCAGGTGGTCGAACTACTGGCCCGCAACAAGAACGAGTTGCGCCGCGCCATAGGTAAGGTGACCAACCTGAAATACACGCCCGACCTGCGCTTCCGCTTGGACGAGACCTTTGACCAGATGGACGAGACGCGCCGCCTGTTCGATCAGGACACCGTCCGCCGCGATCTGGAGGAGTGATGCGCCGACTGCTTCTTGCAGCCGCGATCCTGACAGGCAGCGCGATGACAGCGCAGGCCTCTGATTGCCGTGATCTAGAGTATCAGGGCAATGACTACACCGTTTGCGCGGTCGATCTGACCCAAGAAGACGTGCGCCTGTTTTTGAACGACGGGGACGGCGACATTTGGGGCCAGTTCCGCAAACTGGACAACGGACTCAAGGCCAAGGGGATGCAACTTGGCTTTGCCATGAACGCGGGCATGTACCACCCCAACCGCAAGCCCGTTGGCCACTATGTCGAGAACGGCCAAGAAGAGATGCGCGTGATCCCCAACGCGGGACCGGGCAACTTTGGCATGCTGCCCAATGGCGTGCTGTGCCTGAACGACGGAAGCGCTCAGGTCTACGAGACCCTGCGCTACGCCGAGGACAAACCGACCTGCCGCGATGCGAACCAATCCGGCCCGATGCTGGTGATCAACGGCGAACTGCACCCCCGTTTTCTGAAGGACTCGGATTCGCGCTACATCCGCAACGGCGTCGGCACGACCGAAGACGGCAAGACGGCGTATTTCGTCATCTCGAACCACACTGTCACGTTCCACGAATTCGGCAGCCTGTTCCGCGACGCGCTCAAGACCCCAAATGCATTGTACTTTGACGGGAATATCTCGCGCCTTTACGCGCCGGAATTGAACCGCCACGACGGGGGGTTCCCGATGGGACCGATTGTCGGCACAGTGGTGCCCGCAGACGATTGACCAAAGCCAGTCGCTGGGGTAGGTCCGCCGACCTTGGCAGACAGTAGGGACCACTATGGCACGCAAGAAAAAAGGCCGCGATATTTCGGGCTGGCTGGTGATCGACAAACCGGCAGGCATGACCTCGACCGCTGTGGTGAACAAGGTCAAATGGGCCTTTAACGCGAACAAGGCGGGCCATGCGGGCACCCTTGATCCCGATGCAACCGGCGTTCTGGCCGTGGCATTGGGCGAGGCGACTAAAACCGTGCCCTACATCACCGACGCCATGAAGGCCTATGAGTTCACCGTCACCCTTGGCGCGGCGACCAACACCGACGACGAAGAAGGCGAAGTGATCGCGACCTCGGCCAATCGCCCGACGGATGACGAGATCAAAGAAACGCTGTTCGGCTTTGTCGGCGACATCATGCAGGTTCCGCCCAAATTCAGCGCTGTGAAGATCGACGGCCAGCGCGCCTATAAACTGGCCCGCGATGGCGAAGACGTGGAACTGGCAGCCCGCCCCTTGTTCGTTGAGGAACTGCTGCTGGTGGACCGTCCCGACGCGGACCACGTGGTTCTGGAAATGACCTGCGGCAAGGGTGGCTATGTCCGCTCGATCGCGCGCGATTTGGGCGCAAAGCTGGGCTGCCATGGCCACGTGCAGCGCCTGCGCCGCATCTGGTCTGGCCCCTTTGATGCTGCCGAAGACGGCGTAACGCTGGAGCAGATCGAAGAAAGGGCCCGCACGCCCGAGCTGGATGAATTCCTGCTACCCGTAGAAGCGGGCCTTGATGACATGACCGAAGTGACCGCCACCCCCGAGGGCGCCGTGCGCCTGAAGAACGGCAACCCCGGCATGGTGATCGCATCGGGCGTTGAATACGGCGAAGAGGTTTGGGCCAGCTACGAAGGCAAGGCGCTGGCCGTCGGCACCTTCAAGTCCGGCAACCTACACCCCGTGCGCGTATTCAATCTGGACTAAGCGTCAGCCGATCTGGGAAATCTGGGTGATGTTTTCGTGGACCTCCACGATGACATTCGCCCGAAGCCCTTCGGCCAAGGGTTGGCCATCCAGCCCATACACGGTGTCATCGCCGCCATTCACGTAGCCGATGGTGGCCCAAGTGCACCCTTCCAGAATCACAGCTGGCTCACCGTCGATCAAGACGCGGGTCGTGCAACTTTCTTCGTCATAGGCCGATGTAACACGTCCGCTCAGATCATAGCTGGGCTCGGCCTGCATCGCGCTATCGAGCTCTGCATCTGACAACTCGCCTATCAGAGTGCCCGTCCCGTGGGTTATCATTGCCCCGCCAGTTTCATAAATCCGCAGGGTTTCCTGCCCGGGGTGGAAATCCGTGATCACCGAGGCTTCATCTCCCGCAATCGCTGTAAAGGTATCCACGCCGTTGCCGCCGCTGACTGTGTCGCCTGCATCGATAAACTCGATCAGGTCAGCGCCGTCATTTCCCTGAACCTGATCAATGGCACCGTTCCCACCCAGTGTCACATCGGCGATGCGGGTATAGGTCGTGACACCCATATCATCGCCCATATAGCTATGGGACACCATGTCGTCGCCGAGGGTCACTGTATCTTTGCCCGCGCCGCCGATAATCGTGTTGGAGCCATAGGAGGTGATGTGGTCGTTACCGCTTCCGCCCCGCAGAATTGCGTTATCGCCGTTTGCAGTCAGGCTGTCATCGCCTTGGTTCCCGTTCAGGATGCCGCCACCGCCTGTCACCAGATCATCGGCGCCCGCACCTGCCTGAACGTTTGACCCCGAGGAGTCACCCGTCATTCGGATCACATCGACCCCGGCACCACCAATGACAGAGGCACTGCCCGTACCAATCACATATCCGGTCCAGTCATCACATAGAATGGCCGTGTCTTCGTCTTCGACGTGGACCACAGTATAGCCCGCGCCGTCGCAGACCAGCACCGTGTCTGCACCTTCGCCCGTCCTGATTTCAGATGCAGCATGGCCCCAGACTTCGATCCAATCATCGCCTGCACCGCTCGCCACGTGGATCAAGTCTTCGCAGTCTTCCGCAGTGTCATGCCCCGTATCTGGATCAGAGTGATCGTCGCCTTCGTAAAACCAAGCCATGACGTCTTCGCCATCCAGCATGGTCTCCAAATCGCTGCGCTTGGCATAGGTCCAACCATCTGAACCGTCGCTTTGGGCTGTGACGTAGATCTCGTCATCACCGCCACCTGACGCAAAATCGACGAGTTCAGAGAGCTCAAAAGGCCCCTCCGGCTGTACTTCGACCGCTTGTTCTTCGGAGTCGATCAGCTCTTGCTCCTGGTCAAGCAGTTCATCATCCTGAAACAGCGCAAGACTCCGATCCCACCCGAACACAAGGCTCGAGACGGCGCCGCCCAACCCTAACAGTAACCAAAGCTCCATCGACTTCTCCGATCGCGGGGCAAGAGTCTGCCCATCTATGTATTCGGATCGAAAGGTTGGGATTTTAGGCCTGCGCCCAATTTATTAGAACTTTGCCGTACATCATTTGATCACAAGCGCGTTAACATGTTGGTTGCAATCACGGCACTTTTGCCTTCAGACATACTTTATGCTGACACGCACCCATATAAAAGATGATGCGCCCTCTGTAGCGACCTATTCCGATTGCGAACGCTACAGATACAGTCTGACCCGCACTTGGGATCCCGCAGGCAAAAGGGCGCTCTTTGTGATGCTCAATCCGTCGACCGCGACCGAAGTGCAGAACGATCCAACCGTCGAGCGCTGCGAGCGGAGGGCGCGCACGTTGGGCTTCGGCAGCTTCGAGGTCACAAATATTTTCGCTTGGCGGGATACGGACCCCAAAGCCATGCGCGCAGCTGCGGACCCAGTCGGTCCCCTGAATGACGAAGCGATCCGGAACGGCGCGTTGCAAGCCGATCAGATTGTCTGTGCTTGGGGCACCCACGGCGCTCATCTTGGCCGCGGCGGGGTCGTCGAGGATCTTTTGCGAGCAACCGGATTGCCTCTCTATCACCTTGGCCTCAGCAAGGCAGGCCACCCGAAACACCCGTTGTATATCGGCTATAGTGTACAGCCTGTCCTTTGGAGCGCGCCATGAATACCTCTGAAACCGAGAAACTGACCGAAGAAATCGAACGGCTCAATAACCACAAGTTTCTGCGGGTCCACGACAGCTATCTGAAGATGATGTTCTATCAGTTGCTCCGCGGGATCTCCTTTGGTCTTGGCTCCGTGCTTGGCGCGACGATTCTGGTTTCATTTGTTGGCTTCTGGCTCTCGAAAATCGAGTTCATTCCGCTGATTGGCGACTACGCCTCCCAGATCGCCACCGAGATCATGCAAGAGATGCCGGACGACACGCGTTAACTGCTTTCCCAGAAAGCACTGCGATTCCATCAGGTTCTGGACTACCTTCGACACTGTAGATGTGTAGGAGGCCGAAATGCTAATGCTGGCCAGTTTACTGAGTGCCCTGATGGTCGGGGCGATTACCGTAATGCCTGAACCCGATCAGGTCGAAGACGATGCTGACGTTTCCAAAGACCTTGAAACCGATGAAACCAGCGCCGAGGCTGGCAACCCGGGCGGTATTCTCGAAGGGTCGGCGGATGATGACGTTCTGAACGGCAGCACCGGAGATGATCAGATTGTCGGCGGTGAAGGGGATGACGTGCTAAGTGGCCTCGATGGCGCTGACAGTGTCCTTGGCCAAGACGGGGACGACGCAATCCTCGGGGACAATGGCGCAGACTCTCTGGCCGGAGGCCACGGGGCAGACACCTTGGACGGCGGATCCGATAACGACAGTCTGACCGGCATGTCCGGAGGGGATACCCTATTTGGCGATTTCGGAAACGACATCCTCGAAGGTGGGCCGGGGGCGGACTTCGTATCCGGCGGTGACGGGGACGATAATCTCTCTGGCGGCCTTGGTAACGACACCCTCGTCGGAGGTGAAGGGCGCGACGCACTTTTCGGCGGGCAAGGCGATGATCTGGTCATGGACCAGGGCACAGGCACTGACTTTCTGAACGGCGGATTGGGGTCCGATACCCTTGTCGGAGCCGCAGGGGACTATTTTCACGGCGGCGAGGGAAGCGACACCTACGTGATCGAGCTTTCACCCGAAATCAACGAGCTTACCGATCCCGCAATTATTCAAGATTATGACGAGAGCGAGGATGAGCTCTTTGTCCTTTACGATGAGGGCACGGACGATGACGTGCCCACTCTTAGCCTTGACCCCGAACCTGATGACCAAGGTTTATGGAGCATTCGTATCGACGGCCAAGTGATCGCCAAGACCGATAGCACCGACCTGAACATCGACAAGGTCATCCTTCTTGGTGCGAAAGAGGCGGCTACGTTGGGAATCGAAGCCTTTGCCTAAGCTTGGGCTTTATTTTCCACACAGAATCGCGTAACAGCGTGCATCCGCTGTTGCGGATATCTCCAAGGGCCTTGCTGGACGACATCCCGGCCTGCGCCATAACCCTTAACCAGACAGGAGACCCCGATGTCGATCACTGTTGAAGAAAAAGCACGCATTCTCAAAGAATTCGCAACCAAAGAAGGCGACACCGGTTCGCCCGAAGTACAGGTTGCTATCCTGACCTCGCGTATCACCACCCTGACCGAGCACTTCAAAACCCACAAGAAAGACAACCACTCGCGTCGTGGTCTGTTGATGATGGTTGCTCAGCGCCGCAAGCTGCTGGACTACCTGAAGGGCAAAGAAGAAGCACGGTACCAGGACCTGATCAAGCGTCTGGGCATCCGTCGCTAATTCAGGAACCTCGACAGGTTTCCAAAGGGTCGCCCAAGGGCGGCCCTTTTCGTTTCTCAGAACCCGCCGATTTTCGACAGTAGATCAATGACCTGATCCACACCCTCTTCTTTTCGGACAGAGGCAAAGACGAACGGCAGTCCTTTGCGAACGCGGTTCGCATCGCGGTCCATGACCTCAAGCGAGGCACCTACATAAGGCGCCAGATCGGTCTTGTTGATCACCAGAATGTCCGAGCGCGTGATGGCGGGGCCACCTTTGCGCGGAATTTCCTCGCCCGCGGCGACATCGATCACATAGATGGTCACGTCCGCCAGTTCGGGGCTGAAGGTCGCCGACAGGTTATCGCCACCGCTCTCGATCAGAACGATTTCCACATCGGGATGGCGTTCCTGCATCTCCGCCACAGCGGCCAGATTAATCGAGGCATCCTCGCGGATCGCCGTGTGCGGGCAACCGCCGGTCTCCACCCCGATGATGCGGTCCTGCGGCAGGATCTGCATGCGCATCAGGGCCTCGGCATCCTCTTGGGTGTAGATGTCGTTGGTGATGACGCCGATCGAATGCGTGACTTTGAGGCGTTTGGACAGGGCGGCGGTCAGGCTGGTCTTGCCAGCGCCGACAGGACCACCGATCCCGACCCGCAGGGGGCCATTCCGTTTGCTCATGTGCGGAAAATCCTTGGGCTTAGTACTTCGTGCTGCATGGCCGCGATGTCGGCGGCAAAGCATTGGCTGGTGATGTCATCGCATCCCAAGCCTTTGGTTTCTTCGGCAACCTCGGCGCAGAGCGGCGTCAGGGCCGTCAAGATGCGCTGGCCATTTGTGTGCCCCAGCGGCATCAGACGTTGCGCAGCTGAGATCATGTTGGAGACATAGGCGTGCAGGTACATCTGGATCGCCAGATCGACCGGCAAGTCCAGCGCCCGCAACCCCTGCCCCAAGGCAACCGGATAGGTCAGGTTGGCCACGGGCAAATCCCAAACATTCGCCAATTGCAGGCAAAACGCACGGCCGATAGACTCGGTCTCCAGCAAGCGTCCGCGACTGGCACAAAAGGCACGGACGGTTTCGTCCACGTCAGCCGGATCATGGGTTTCGGCAGAGGCTCGGATCAGGATCGCGTCAGACCGTCCAGTGCCATGAACCAGAAAATCCGCCAGCCAGTCCTGCAATCCATCAACGGTCAGCCCGCCTGCCACAGCCGACTCGAGGCCGCTGGAATAGGCGAACGCACCCACCGGAAAGGCAGGCGACAGCCATTGAGCCAACAGGATCGTAGCGTCAGTGCGCATGGGAATGGGTGCGGCCGTGACCATAGGCCCCGCCTTCGGGGGTGAAGGGCTCGGTAACTTCGGCCACATCAGCCCCCAGTTTCCCCAGCATGTCGCGGATCACGTGGTCGGGCTGGATCAGCAGACGATCCTCCTCGATCTGACAAGGCGTGTGGCGGTTGCCGATGTGCCATGCCAGCCGCACCAGATGCTCCCCCCGCACTTGTAGCAGGGTTTCGGGGGCGGCAACGACTTCGATCTCACGACCGTCCTCAAGGATCAGGGCTCCACCGTGATCAAGAGAGGTGGTCTGTTCGAGGTCCAGCAGGAATTCGAGCCCGTCGTCCGTGACCAGCACGCGACGGCGCAGGAAGCGCGCCTCGTAAGTCAGGGAAATGCGGGCAGCCGGAGTGCCGTGGGTGTGGTTATGGTAGGTATTTGCGACGATCATAGTCTTAGAACAGGAAGTAACGTTGGGCCATCGGCAGGGACTCGGCGGGCTGACAGGTCAGCAATTCACCGTCCGCGCGGACTTCGTAGGTTTCGGGGTTCACCTCGACCTTGGGCAGGGCAGTGTTCAGCTTCAGATCGCTCTTTCCGATGCCGCGGGTGTTTTGCACCGCGACGGTCTGCTTGAATATCCCCAGCTTCTTGCCGATGTCGTCCGCTTGGGCGGCCTCGGACACGAAGATAACCGCCGAGTTCTCGACCGCACGGCCATAGGCGCCGAACATCGGGCGCGAATAGACGGGCTGCGGCGTCGGGATTGAGGCGTTGGGATCGCCCATCTGGGCCATCGCAATACTGCCACCGATCAGGACCATCTCGGGCTTCACGCCAAAGAACGCAGGGTTCCACAGCACGAGGTCGGCGCGCTTGCCTTCTTCGATGCTGCCGATCTGGTGGCCGATGCCATGCGCAATCGCAGGGTTGATAGTGTACTTGGCGATGTAGCGGCGGACACGGAAGTTGTCGTTGTCGCCGGTTTCTTCGGGCAGGCGACCACGCTGCTTCTTCATCTTGTCAGCGGTTTGCCATGTGCGGATCAGCACCTCGCCGACTCGGCCCATGGCCTGACTGTCCGACGCGATGATCGAGAACGCGCCCATGTCGTGCAGGATATCTTCAGCGGCGATGGTTTCGCGGCGGATACGGCTCTCGGCAAAGGCAATGTCTTCGGGGATCGATTTATCAAGGTGGTGACAGACCATGAGCATGTCGAGGTGTTCCTCGAGCGTGTTCACAGTGAAGGGGCGGGTCGGGTTGGTGGACGAGGGCAGAACATGCTCTTCGCCGCAGATTTTGATGATGTCGGGGGCGTGACCACCGCCCGCGCCTTCGGTGTGGAAGGCGTGGATGGTGCGGCCCTTCATGGCCTTGACCGTGTGCTCGACAAAGCCGGATTCGTTCAGGGTGTCCGTGTGGATCATCACCTGAACGTCCATCGCATCCGCCACGCCAAGGCAGCAATCGATCGCGCCGGGGGTAGTGCCCCAGTCCTCGTGCAGTTTCAGTGCGCAAGCACCGGCTTTCACCTGCTCTTCCAACGCGGCGGGGATCGACGCATTGCCCTTGCCCGCAAAGGCGAGGTTCATCGGGAAGGCATCCGCCGACTGCAGCATCCGGCCAATATGCCAAGGGCCAGGGGTACAGGTCGTTGCCAACGTGCCGTGCGCGGGGCCAGTGCCACCGCCAAGCATCGTGGTTAAGCCCGAATGCAATGCGTCCTCGATCTGCTGGGGGCAGATATAGTGGATGTGGCTGTCGAACCCGCCTGCGGTCAGGATGCGGCCTTCGCCTGCGATGACCTCGGTGCCGGGGCCGACGATGATGTTGACGCCGGGTTGGGTGTCAGGGTTACCCGCCTTGCCGATCTTGTGAATACGCCCGTCCTTCAGGCCAACATCCGCTTTGTAAATGCCAGTCCAGTCTACAACGAGCGCATTGGTGACCACGGTATCAACGGCACCGTCAGCGCGCGTTGTCTGGGCTTGGCCCATACCGTCGCGGATGACTTTGCCTCCGCCGAACTTCACCTCTTCGCCGTAGATCGCAGCGTTGGGGCCATCACCACCAGTGCGGGCGGCACCGACGGCTTCGGCGGTCAGGTCGCGCTCGACCTCGATGATCAGATCAGTGTCGGCTAGGCGCAGACGATCGCCCGTGGTCGGGCCGAACATCGCTGCGTAATCGGAGCGTTTAATCGTTGCGGGCATAGGAAACTCCTAGAAAGTCTTCGGACCGAGGCGGGTCAGGCGTTTGTGGTTGGCAGAGGTCCGGCGGCGCAAAGGCTTCGCAGCTTCCATCATCACGACGTCCGCGGTTTTCCCGCTCATGGCCGCGATAAAGGCCTTTTGGCTGGACTTGGCAAAAGCGACTTGTTTTTCGCTGATCATGCGGCTGTTTTCGCTGCTTGGAACGGCCCACAGACCCGACATACCCAGCATTCGCATTCCGATGACGGCAGAGGCCTCAATGGCCATTGCGGTGACATACATCTGTGCACTGAATAATTTGAACGGGTCCGGGAAGGGGTTGTTCATTCAAGCTCGCCCATGATCTGTTGATTGAATCCGTAAATTTTGCGGGCACCGCCCACGGGGATCAGTTGCACTTCGCGGCGCTGGCCCGGTTCAAACCGGACGGCAGTCCCTGCGGCGATGTCCAGCCGCATTCCGCGCGCCGCGGCGCGGTCGAAATCGAGCGCCGGATTGGTTTCCGCAAAGTGGTAATGGCTGCCGACCTGAACGGGGCGGTCACCCGTGTTTGCAACCACCAGGGTGATCGCCTCGCGATCTGCGTTCAGGGTCAGGTCCCCATCGGCGGGGAAGAGTTCTCCGGGGATCATTGGCGCGCCTTCCATGCAACCGCAGCCAGCGCGATGATTCCCAACGCGACCGCAACGGGCAGCCAGTTTTCGGTGCCGTGGGGATGCATGTGGATGCCATCGTTGTGAGCCTGAGCAGCAGTCGCGGTCAGAAGAACGGCCAAGGGAGCAACAAAACGTTTCATGATAAATGTCCTCTGATCGGGAAGTTAGCGAATAGGGTTGTGGACGGTGACCAGCTTGGTCCCATCCGGAAAGGTGGCCTCGACCTGCACTTCGTGGATCATTTCGGCGATCCCATCCATGCACTGCTCGCGGGTGATGACTTCGGCACCGGCTTGCATCAAATCTGCGACCGAACGGCCATCGCGCGCGCCTTCGACCACCGCGTCGGTGATCAGAGCAATCGCTTCGGGGTGGTTCAGTTTAACACCGCGTGACAGACGCTTGCGCGCGACCTCGGCGGCCATAGCCACCAGCAGCTTGTCTTTTTCGCGAGGCGTGAGGTTCATTCTATAGTCTCCATGAACGTGGAAGATCGTTACCCGTCAGCAAATCAAGAACAGGCAAAAGCGATTGGCGCAGGCCAAATCCGTCGGCGGCCAGAAAGCGCATCACCAATGCCCCCTCAGCGACCAAAGAGGCACCAGCTGTGTCAGGCAGTAAATCACGAATCCGGTCAAGGTAAGCTTCGGCATCGGGGGCAGCGTACAGGACAAAGGCCATTGCGCGAGCGCCATTTCCAACACCGGGCCGGTCAAGCTGGCTCGCGATGTCCCCGCGCAACAGAGTTGCATCACGGAACAGCACTTTATCGTCTCGGGTGATGGTGATGCGGTCGGACATTTGCGCCTGCTGCACCGTCTCACCCATCGCGAGACGACCGAATAGCACGGGCTCGACCATAAGGAAGCGACTGTCGCTGGTAATGGACGCCTCTAGACTGCGGCGCAGGTAGGCATTGTCGAACAGAATGGTCTCTTGCGGCAGCCAATCCAGCCGCGATCCGGGCTCTGCACTCAGCCGGGTGGTCACGGACCCAGCGGTCTGGTCACTGCTGCGATAGATCCGCTCTGCCGCTTGCGTGGTGAGTCGCAGGGTCGAATCGGCACCTGCGTGCGCGTCGATCCGCAACGTGTCGCCGCCCGTAATCCCGCCCGACGTATTAATGACGACGCCTTCGACCGCATCTCGGCGCGAGACCGATAGAAACTTGGCAGAGCCCTGCTGACGCAGGGTTCCCAAAGAAGAAGCCCCACGCTTCAATGCCTTGGAGGAAATCTGCAACGTCCCGTGCGATCGAGGCTGCGTATTGGATATGGTGTCGAGACAGGTGATCTTTTTTCTTCCGGTAAAAATCTTGCTCTCTGGATAGGCAGTTTGACCGACAAGATGCCAGATCTGCACGTCAAATCAGCATGATGCTCAATATTTTAGATTAAATATTACGCACACAACCCACAAACAGCCCAACAATTAATCAAATAGCTGCGTTCCTTCACGAAGTTTGGAACCAGCACTTTCAATCAAGCGACCAAGCGGCAACCAATTCCGACACCAACAGGTGAGACTTCTCACAAGGGTGTGTGGCGGCCGAACGACTGCAATCAAACAACCGCCACACTTAGTGCAACTCAAGTTGCAGGGCATCGCTAAGGGAACCGGCCACGCCAAACAAGGCCGTCAGCCGTGCTCTGCTGGAGAAAAGGTATTATGAACATCAAAACCGCCCTGCGTACTGTACTTCTGGCCAGCACCATCGCTTCGCCCGCTCTGGCAGCAGACTGCCCCAAAGATGGCCCGGTCAAGGTTGGCGTTCTGCACTCGCTGTCGGGCACCATGGCCATTTCGGAAACCACTCTGAAAGACACCATGGAAATGCTGGTGGCTGCTCAGAACGAAAAAGGCGGCGTCTTGGGTTGTGAACTCGAAGCGGTCGTCGTTGACCCTGCGTCCGACTGGCCCCTGTTCGCTGAAAAAGCGCGCGAGCTGCTGACCGTGCACGAAGTTGACGTCATCTTTGGCAACTGGACCTCGGTGTCGCGTAAATCGGTTCTGCCCGTCATCGAAGAACTGAACGGCCTGCTGTTCTACCCCGTTCAGTACGAAGGCGAAGAGTCCTCGAAGAACGTGTTCTACACCGGTGCGGCTCCGAACCAGCAGGCAATCCCTGCGGTTGACTACTTCCTCGACGAACTGGGTGTAGAAAAGTTCGCGCTGCTCGGCACCGACTACGTCTACCCCCGCACCACCAACAACATCCTCGAGTCCTATCTCGAAGGTAAGGGCATCGCGGCCGAAGACATCTTCGTCAACTACACCCCCTTCGGTCACTCGGACTGGTCCAAGATCGTTTCCGATGTTGTCGCACTGGGAGCAGACGGCAAGCAAGTTGGCGTGATCTCGACCATCAACGGCGACGCGAACATCGGCTTCTACAAAGAACTGGCAGCCGCTGGCGTTTCGGCTGACGACATCCCCGTCGTTGCATTCTCGGTCGGTGAAGAAGAACTGTCGGGTCTCGACACTTCGAACCTCGTTGGTCACCTGGCAGCATGGAACTACTTCATGTCGGCAGAAACCGAAGCCAACGCAGAGTTCATCAAGCAGTGGCACGCCTTCATCGGTGACGAAGCACGCGTCACCAACGACCCCATGGAAGCACACTACATCGGCTTCAACATGTGGGTGAACGCTGTGACCGACGCTGGCACCACCGACGTTGACGCAGTCCGCGAAGCAATGTGGGGCCAAGAGTTCCCGAACCTGACTGGCGGCACCGCAGTCATGGGCACCAACCACCACCTCGCGAAGCCTGTTCTGATCGGCGAAATCCGCGCAGACGGCCAGTTTGACATTATCAGCCAGACCGAGCCGGTTCCTGGTGACGCATGGACCGACTTCCTGCCCGCTTCGGCAGTTCTGGAATCGGATTGGAAAGATCTGGAGTGCGGCATGTACAACACCGAGACCCAGACCTGCGTTCAGATCGAATCGAACTACTAATCTTACTGAACCAACCAGAGGGGGCCACGCGCCCCCTCTGGCCCCTTACGCCCTCCCCAATTTACGGCGGCTTTTTCCATGAAACGACTGTTCTTTGCGTGCCTTGCCGTACTGGCATGGGCCTCGGTCGGTCATGCCGAGGGGCCTTTGCAAGACATCCTGCAAGAGCACCGCGCCCTGATCGAAAAACCTTCCCGCAAAACCATCTCTCCGGCGATTGACGACATTGCCAACAGCGGCCTCGATCAGGCCCAGCGCATGTTGCAAGCGTGGGAGGCCAGAAACCTGTGGCAGCGCGAGGAAGATGGCCTGTTCTTTGTCGGCAAAGCGCAGGGCCAAGAGCTGACCCTGACCGATGTGGACACCGGCGAAGAGATACAGACAGAAAAATCCGCCGCTGATCAGTTAAAGCCCAACGCGGGCGTCCGTCGTCTGATCTCGAGCGCACTGGTCCAGTTTCAGCTGTCCGACCCGAACGAGACCCGCCGCCTCGAGGCGCTGGAATCGATCGCACGCCGCCCCGAAGAAAGTCATCTTGCGCCGCTGCAAGCCTCGATCGAAGGTGAAGAGAACCGTGCGATCCGTGCGCGCAAAGAACGTCTGGTCAAGCTGTTGTCGATTGCCTTTGCCGACACGCCCGAAGCGCAAATCGAAGCGATCGAAGGCGTTTCAGGCGATCTGAACCTCGAAGTACGTGCGGCACTGAACCCCTTGCTTGCGACGACCCGCAAGGTCAGCGACGTGATCCCTGCAGGCGAAAATGTAGCCCACGTCATGCGCCTTGGCGAAGACATCTCGCGCGATGAGGCCTATGCCGCCCTGGTCGAGGCTGGCTATGCAACGAAGCGCCTGACCCCCACTGCGATCAAAGATATCCTTGCCGCGAACATCGTGGATGGTCAGGTCGGCGGCGTACCCGTCGCAAATCTCGACACACCTGAAGCCCGCGACGAAGCCTATCGCGCTCTGGCTGCCGCGGGCACCGTGCCGCCCTTTGTCTCTGCCGAAGAGGTGGATGAGAAGCTGCGCACCCACGTCATCTACGACGCCTACAACGAACCAAACGGCGATGTGACCAAGGCCGCGCAATCTGCGCTCAAGGCCATCGACCTGAATGTTGGCCTGAACCAAGCTGCGGATCTCGGGCTGGACGCGCTATCACTGGCGTCGATCTACTTCCTTGCCGCCATCGGTCTGGCCATCACCTTTGGCGTGATGGGCGTGATCAACATGGCCCATGGCGAATTCATCATGATGGGCGCCTACACAGGCTACGTGGTTCAACAGGTCATCCCGAACCACACCCTGTCGCTGGTCGTGGCGCTGCCGCTGGCATTCGTCATCACCTTTGCCGCCGGTGTCGCGATGGAGCGTCTGGTGATCCGCAAGCTCTATCATCGCCCCTTGGAAACCCTGCTCGCGACCTTTGGTATTTCGATCGCGCTACAGCAGTTGGCCAAGAACATCTTCGGCACCCAAGCCCGCCCCCTGACCGCTCCCGGTTGGCTGGATGGCGCGTGGGTGCTGAACGACGTGGTGTCCATCAGCTACATCCGTATCGCGATTTTCGTCTTGGCTCTGTGCTTCCTGTTCCTGTTCCTCTTCATCATGAAGAAGACCCGCCTGGGTCTGGAAACCCGCGCCGTCACGCAGAACCCGCGCATGGCATCTTCTATGGGGATTAACCCTGACAAGGTGAACATGCTGACCTTCGGCCTCGGCTCCGGCATCGCAGGAATTGCAGGCGTCGCGATTGGCCTATTCGCCAAAGTGACCTCGGAGCTTGGCAACGACTACATCGTCCAAAGCTTCATGACCGTTGTGGTCGGTGGCGTCGGCAACATCTGGGGCACCCTTGCGGGCGCCGCCATGATCGGCACGCTGCAAAAGGGGATCGAATGGCTGAACCCGTCGAACACGCTGGCGGCTCAGACCTTCATGATCATCTTTATCATTATCTTCATCCAGTTCCGCCCCAGAGGCATCGTTGCCCTCAAGGGCCGCGCCGCAGGAGATTGATCCGATGGGTAAGTCTTTCCTCAAAAACCACCCGACCATGCTGGTCTTTCTGGCCCTTCTGGCGCTGTTCACGCTGGCGATCACGATCTTCTCCGAAGCGTATGGCTCTGGCCTCGTCTCGACCAGCTTCGTCAAGACTTTGGGCAAAACCCTGTGTCTCTGCCTTGTCGCCATCGCGATGGACGTGATCTGGGGCTATGCGGGCATCCTGAGCCTTGGTCACTTCGCCTTCTTCGGCCTTGGTGGCTACATGATCGGCATGTGGCTGATGTACGAACGCACCAAAGAGGTCGTTCTGCGCAGCCTTGAAAACCAGACCATCCCGCCAACCGAGACCGAGATCAGCGACGCCATAGCCACGCAGATTTTCGGCGTGGTCGGCAGCTCTGACTTCCCGCTGATCTGGAGCTTTGCACACAGCCTGACCCTGCAACTGATCCTCGTCGTCGCCGTTCCCGGCATTCTGGCGCTGGTCTTTGGCTGGCTAGCGTTCCGCAGCCGCGTCACCGGTGTTTACCTGTCGATTCTGACGCAGGCGATGACCTTGGCGCTGGCGCTGTATCTGTTCCAAAACGACAGCGGTTTGCGCGGAAACAACGGCCTATCCGGCCTGCAGAATCTGCCCCATGTCACTGCGCCTCAGTCCGAGATTTCGATGTGGTTCCTTTGGGCCTCTGCAACGGCGCTTGGGTTTGGCTACGTGTTCTTTACCATGATGCTGTCGGGCAAGTTCGGCATGGTCGTCAAAGGCATCCGCGACAACGAACAGCGCGTGCGTTTCCTTGGCTATGAGGTCGAGCATTACAAGCTGTTCCTGTTCACCGTGACCGCGATTGTGGCTGCTGTGGCGGGTGCTCTGTACTACCCCCAAGCCGGCATCATTAACCCTGCCGAGATCATGCCGATCGCCTCGATCTACTTGGCTGTTTGGGTCGCAATTGGTGGCCGTGGTCGTCTATACGGTGCGGTGATTGGCGCGGCGTTCGTCAGCCTGCTGTCCACCTGGTTCACTGGTGGTCAGGCCCCCGACATTCCGCTTGGGTTCTACACCATCTCTTGGGTGGACTGGTGGCAGGTGCTGCTGGGTGTCAGCTTTGTGCTAGTCACGCTCTACGCACCCAAAGGCATCGGCGGTCTATTTGACCTACTGAAACGCAAGGAGGTGCAGAAATGAGCACCCTTCTCGAAGTCTCCGGCGTCTCGGTCAGTTTTGACGGGTTCAAGGCGATCAACAATCTGTCCTTCCAGATCGGCAAGGCCGAACTGCGGGCGGTGATCGGTCCAAACGGCGCGGGTAAAACCACGTTCATGGACATCATCACCGGCAAAACCAAGCCCGACGAGGGCCGCGTGATCTGGGGGGATCGCTCGATCTCCTTGCTCGGGATGTCCGAAGCCAAGATCGCCCAAGAAGGCGTCTGCCGAAAATTCCAGAAACCCACGGTGTTCGAAGACCAAAGCGTCCGCGACAATCTGATGATGGCCCTGAAACGCGGCCGCTCTGTCTGGGACGTGTTGAAGTACCGCCCCGGTGCGGACAACGCGCGACTAGAGCAGCTGGCCGACGAAATTGGCTTGCTGAGTGAATTCTCGCGCCCGTCCGGCGAACTCAGCCACGGACAAAAACAGTGGCTCGAAATCGGGATGCTGCTGGCCCAAGACCCGCAACTTTTGCTGGTGGACGAACCGGCTGCAGGCATGACGCCTGCAGAGCGGGAACACACCACCAATCTGCTGGTCGAGGCCGCTAAAACCCGCGCGGTCGTCGTGGTTGAGCACGATATGGAATTCATCCGCCGTCTGAACTGCAAGGTCACCGTGCTGCACGAAGGATCGGTTCTGGCCGAGGGCAGCTTGGACCACGTGACCTCGAACCAAGAAGTCATTGACGTATATCTGGGACGCTGAACGATGCTCTATGTTAACGATCTAACCCTGCATTACGGGCACAGCAAAATCCTGAATGGCATTTCGATGAACGCTATGACTGGTGAAATCACCTGTGTGATGGGACCTAACGGGGTTGGTAAAACCAGCCTGATCAAAGCGATCTCGGGAACGCACCCCCGCTCTGGCGGCACCGTCTCATTAGATGGCGAGGACCTGTCGGTTCTGCCTGCCCATGCCCTAGCGCAAAAGGGTATCGCAATTGTCCCACAGGGGCGCGACATCTTCCCCTTGCTCACGGTAAGGGAAAATCTGGAGATCGGGTTTGCTTGCCTGCCAAAAGAAGAGCACTTCGTACCCGACGAGATTTACGAATTGTTTCCGGTGCTAAAAAAGATGACAGCGCGGCGCGGCGGGGACCTGTCTGGAGGGCAACAGCAGCAGTTGGCCATCGCGCGAGCGTTGATCACCAAACCAAAACTCCTACTGCTGGACGAACCGACAGAGGGCATCCAGCCCAACATCATCCAGCACATCGGCGAGGTCATTAAACACCTGCGCAGCCAAGGGAAAATGGCCATCGTTCTGGTTGAGCAGTACTTTGATTTTGCGTGGGATCTGGCGGACCAATTCGTCGCTTTGCGGCGCGGAGAAGTCATTCTCTCTAAAGCCAAGGGCGACACGACAAGGGACAAGGTCTTGGAGCTGGTCTCTGTCTAAGTCAAAAAGCGCGCCCGAAACGGCGCGCTTTATCAGTTCTATGCTTAGGCGTTGCCAGCTGTAATCAGGCATCCCGCGTCATCGAGCAGGATCGCAACGCCAAATTCGGCATCCCATGCGCACTCCCCTGTCACCGAAATCATGATACGCTCCGAACCATCGGGGCCTGTTGCGCACATCAGGTGAACTTCGGTCAAGCTGACATAAGACATGATGTCTTTCGGACCTGTCGGGCCAGTAAGCCCCCAGCGCTTGCCCGAAACCTGCGCTTCTTTTGCGATGTGATCCGCCAGTGTATCGCCGGGAGATCCATACTCGACGGCAAAGTCCCGAGCCGCGCGCCACATATACTCCTGAATTCTCTCAATCAGACCGGCCGAGGAATTCTCGAAGTTGCGGATCGCAACAACTGCACGCTCACAGCTGCCACTTTCAAAGTACCCTTTCACGGGTAAGATGTCGTCATTTAGAAAGGGAACGCGGACCACTGCGGGCACGAGGGGGAATGTGGACGCAAGTGGATTTGCAGCCACGAATTGTAGTGCTGAATGAGCCATTAAATTGGTACTCTTATTATATCTACTCGTTAACTCTCATTTTCAGATACAATATTATCTCTCATATGTCACCTAAACTGACACTTTATTACACAAGTTTATGCACAAGCGCGTATTAGATTTCGAAGCAAGACAAGAGAGACGCCGACGTACCCGCCCCGGTCGCTCGGTTCGCGACCTCTGTGTGACCATTTGAAACGATCTCTTTCCCAAATAGGGAATTTCGTGTATGGCGGCCCAATCTGAGACGTGGTGCGCAGACCTCCGTACCGTGAAAGAGAATGATGATTGAGGTCGGCGGCAATGGGGCCGCCATGCAAACGGGAGCCCCAAGAGGGCTTGGAAGAGCTCCCAGCTAGGATACGCTGATGTTCAACGAATTCAAAAAATCTATGCAGTGGGGCGAAGAGACCCTCACGCTGGAAACCGGTAAGGTTGCCCGCCAGGCAGACGGTACCGTGATCGCCACCTTGGGTGAGACCTCGGTTATGGCGAACGTGACCTTTGCCAAAGAGGCAAAGCCGGGTCAGGACTTCTTCCCCCTGACCGTCCACTATCAGGAAAAATACTACGCAGCCGGTAAGATCCCCGGTGGCTTCTTCAAGCGCGAAGCCCGTCCCTCGGAAAAAGAGACCCTGACCGCGCGTCTGATCGACCGTCCGATCCGCCCTCTGTTCGTCTCGGGCTTCAAGCACGAAGTTCTGGTGATGTGCACCGTGCTGAGCCACGATCTGGTGAACGACCCCGACGTCGTTGCGATGATCGCTGCTTCGGCTGCTTTGACCCTGTCGGGCGTTCCCTTCATGGGTCCGATTGCTGGCGCGCGCGTTGGCTTCTCGAACGGTGAATACGTCCTGAACCCCTCGGTCGAGGATATGGATCACCTGCGCTCGAACCCCGAGCAGCGTCTGGACCTGGTCATCGCTGGCACCAAAGACGCCGTGATGATGGTGGAATCCGAAGCTTACGAGCTGACCGAAGAAGAAATGCTGGGTGCTGTCCAGTTCGGCCACGACGCAATCAAGCCTGTTGTTGATCTGATCATCAGCCTGGCCGAAGAGTGCGCGAAAGAGCCCTTTAACTTCGTCGCCCCCGACTACAGCGATCTGTATGCCAAGGTCAAAGCCGCTGGCGAAGACCAGATGCGCGCAGCCTTCGCGATCAAAGACAAGCAAGAGCGCGTGAATGCTGTTGCCGCTGCCCGCGACGCAGTCAAGGCAGCCCTGACCGAGGAAGAGCTGGAAGACAGCAACCTTGGTTCGGCGTTCAAGAAGTTGGAAAGCTCGATCCTGCGCGGCGACGTCATCAACGGCGGTGCACGTATCGACGGCCGTTCGAACACCGACGTTCGCGCGATCTCGTCCGAGGTCGGCATTCTGCCCCGTACCCACGGTTCGGCTCTGTTCACCCGCGGCGAAACTCAGGGTCTGGTTGTGACCACTCTGGGCACCGGCGACGACGAGCAGATCATCGACGCGCTGCACGGCAATTCGCGTTCGAACTTCCTGCTGCACTACAACTTCCCTCCCTACTCGGTTGGTGAAGTGGGTCGCGTTGGTTCGCCCGGTCGCCGCGAAATCGGCCACGGCAAGCTGGCATGGCGTGCGCTGCAGGCGGTTCTGCCCGCGGCAACCGACTTCCCCTACACCATCCGCGTTGTGTCCGAGATCACTGAATCGAACGGCTCGTCGTCGATGGCGTCGGTCTGCGGCGGTTCGCTGTCGATGATGGACGCAGGCGTTCCGCTGACCGCGCCTGTTGCTGGCGTTGCGATGGGTCTGATCCTGGAAGACGACGGCCGCTTTGCGGTTCTGACCGACATTCTGGGTGACGAAGATCACCTTGGTGACATGGACTTCAAAGTTGCAGGTACCGAAAACGGCATCACCTCGCTGCAGATGGACATCAAGGTTGCAGGCATCACCGCCGAGATCATGAAGCAAGCTCTGGCTCAGGCCAAGGACGGCCGCATGCACATTCTGGGTGAGATGTCGAAGGCGCTGACCTCGGCTGGCGAATTCTCGGTCCACGCACCGCGCATCGAAACCATGCAGATCCCCACCGACAAGATCCGTGAAGTGATCGGTTCGGGCGGCAAGGTCATCCGCGAAATCGTGGAAACCTCGGGTGCGAAGGTCGACATCAACGACGACGGCATCATCAAGATCGCATCGTCCGACGGCGAGGCCATCAAAAAGGCCTACGACATGATCTACTCGATCGTGGCAGAGCCCGAAGTTGGCCAGATCTACAAAGGTAAAGTCGTCAAGATCGTCGACTTCGGCGCCTTTGTGAACTTCTTTGGCAAGCGCGACGGTCTGGTGCACGTGTCCCAGCTGGAAGCACGCCGCGTCAACCATCCTTCGGATGTCGTAAAGGAAGGTCAGGAAGTCTGGGTCAAGCTGCTTGGCTTTGATGACCGCGGTAAAGTCCGTCTGGCCATGAAAATGGTTGACCAGGAAACCGGTCAGGAAATTGCTCAGGAAGAAAAAGCCGACTAATCGGCCCCTTTCGACGAAACAGAAGGCCTCGCAGGTTTTGCGGGGCCTTTTTCGTTGGGAGCGCAGGCATAAAAAAGGGCCTCGCATCGCTGCGAGGCCCCAATTAGCCCAAGGTCCGAAAAAATCAGGCCTTGGTGGTGCGCAGGTAGGGCAGCTTGGCTTCGAAGTCGCCGAACTTTTCCTTGGCCTGATCGTCGTTCAGGGACAGAGCGATGATCACGTCCTGACCTTCGGTCCAGTTCGCAGGGGTCGCCAGAGGCGCGCCAAAGGTTTTCTGCAGACCATCTACGGCGCGCAGAACTTCAGCAAAGTTACGACCAACAGACATCGGGTAGGTCATCGACAGCTGGAGTTTTTTGTCGGGGCTGATGATGAACACCGAACGCACCGAAGCCGAATCCGCTGCGGTGCGGCCATCGGGCAGGTATGCATCCGCGGGCAGCATGTCGAACGCCTTGGAGACGGTCAGGTCTTCGTCCGCGATGATCGGGAAGGTCGCTTTGGCCCCCGAGAAAGTCTCGATGTCGGCCTTCCAGCCTTTGTGCTCTTCCACACCATCTACCGACAGGCCAATCACTTTGACGCCGCGCTTTTCCCACTCGTCAGCCAGCTGCGAAACAGCGCCGAATTCGGTGGTGCAGACGGGGGTGAAATCTTTGGGATGCGAGAACAGGATCGCCCAAGAATCACCGATCCAGTCGTGGAACGCGAACTCGCCCTGATCGGTTGTCAGCGTCAGGTTAGGCACAATATCGTTAATGCGCAGGCCCATGGGAATACCCTCCTTAGGTCATGGAAATTGCAGTCGGTCCCTTACGTAGGAATTTACCTGCGCGGCGTCACCCCCTCTCTTGTCAGAACCTCTGTGCGGTGACACATTGACGCTAGCTCTATGGAGAAAATATTATGATCAAAAAGCGCGAGTTCTACATCAACGGTCAGTGGATCGCTCCGACTCAGGCTCATGATTTCGACGTCATCGACCCCTCAACCGAGGAGGTTGCAGCCGTTATCTCATTGGGATCACAGGACGATACCAATGCTGCGGTCGCTGCCGCCAAAGCCGCTTTTCCGGAATGGTCTGCCAAACCGCTGACCGAGCGCACTAATGTGATCAAAAAGTTCCTAAAAATTTACAAGGAACGGGCTCAGGAAATGGCAGAGGCCATGACCACAGAGATGGGCGCGCCCAAAGATTGGTCTCTGGAAGAGCAAGTTGGCGCAGGCTCTTGGCACACCGAAGGCTTCCTTGAGGCGCTTGAGCATTTCGAATTCGAACGGCGCTACACTGCAACCGAGATGCACGTGATGGACCCGATCGGCGTCGTTGGCCTGATCACCCCGTGGAACTGGCCCATGAACCAGATCTGCCTCAAGGTCATTCCCGCACTCGCGGTCGGCTGCACCATGGTGCTGAAGCCCTCTGAAATCGCGCCACTCTCTGCGCTTCTCTTTGCCGAAATGATGGATGAAGCGGGCGTTCCCGCCGGCGTTTTCAACTTGGTAAACGGTGATGGACCCGGCGTCGGCACCCAGCTGTCGACCCACCCCGACGTCGCAATGATCAGCTTCACCGGTTCGACCCGCGCAGGCATCGCAATCAGCAAAGCCGCTGCCGATACCCTGAAGCGTGTGAGCCTAGAGCTCGGCGGCAAGGGTGCGAATATCGTGTTTGCCGATGCGGATGAAAACGCGGTGACGCGCGGCGCGATGCAGTGCTTCAACAACTCGGGCCAGTCATGCAATGCCCCCACCCGAATGCTGGTCGAGCGGTCACGCTATGATGCTGCAGTAGAGGATGCTCTGAAGGCTGCGGAAACGCGCGGCGTCGCTTCGGGTCACGAGCACGGCACTCATATCGGCCCTGTCGTCAGCGAGTTGCAGTTCAACAAAATTCAGGACCTGATCCAACAAGGCATCGACGAAGGCGCGCGCCTCGCTGCCGGTGGCACGGGCCGCCCTGCGGGTCTGAATCGCGGGTATTTTGTGCGCCCGACAGTGTTTGCCGATGTGACGAACGACATGACAATCGCGCAGACTGAGATTTTTGGTCCAGTTCTGTCAATCATCCCCTTCGACACCGAGGATGAGGCCATCGCGATCGCCAATGATTCACCCTATGGCTTGACCCATTACGTGCAGTCCCAAGACGACAAGAAGCGGATGCGCGTGGCACGCCGACTCCATGCGGGAATGATCCAGACCAACGGCAAGGGTCTGGCCAAGGGATCACCCTTTGGCGGCGTCAAAGCCTCTGGCAACGGACGCGAGGGAGGCCACTTCGGTCTGGAGGACTTCTGCGAAGTAAAGGTGATTACCGCTTACGCTGATTAACGGTTGTTGCGCGATCCGTTCAGTCAGAATAGTCAGGCGGGCATGAAAACCTTGCCCGCCGATACTCAATTCGTACAGGAAACTGTACACAAACGTGATCCATTCTCGGAAACCGTGTCCGGCTACGCCGCGCATGCCCCCGAAGAAAAGCTGGTCATGCGCCGTCTTGGCTCTTTGCCGCTTTGGTCCCGCTGGGTGGGGTGGGCGCTGGCCCGCAAAGAAATCCGCGGTCTGCGCGCCGTCGCGGGGATCGAAGGAACACCACAGTTGATCCGCGTCGACCAAGAGGGAATTCTGCGCACTTGGAGCCACGGGACCCCGCTGCAATTGGCAAAACCCAAAGACGCCGAATGGTACAAAGACGCCAAGCGCTTGCTCCGCGAAATGCGTAGGCGCGGTGTCACCCACAACGACCTCGCGAAGCCGCAGAACTGGCTCATGACGCCAGATGGCCGTGCGAGCGTAATCGATTTCCAACTGGCCGCACTGCATCCGAAGCGCGGCCGTATGCACCGCATCATGGCCTACGAAGACCTGCGGCACCTGCTAAAGCAGAAACGCAAATATGCCAAAGCGCTGCTCACGCCCGCCGAACGCAAGATGCTCGAGCAGCGTGCTTTGCATTCGCGGATTTGGATGGCGACAGCCAAGCCGCTTTATAACTTTATCACGCGGAAATTGATGAACTGGTCCGATGGCGAGGGCACCGAAAATCGCGTTTCAAAAGAAGGCCCCGCGCTGCGCGAAGAGCTGATGTCACACCCGCGTGTACAGGACGTGGCCTTTGCCACCTTCGCTCTGCCGGCGCGCGGGGTGGGTCTGTATGGATTCGTAGAAACCGATCTGGATCAGTCCATCGTCCGCAGCTTCATCCCAGAAAAACGGGTCGAACATCTGCAAGCTGTGATGCGGCTACCGCGGGATCTGGATGGCAACGTCCGCTCAGATCTCTTGCAGCTCGTCGCTATGAACCGCGCTGATGAATTGCACGAGGTTTTGGCTCAGGACCCCGCATTGGCCGACACGCTCAGGCCGATTGTAAACGAACGCCTGAATTTGACGGACCGGCAACTGCGCGGGCAATAATCAAAATGGCGCTTTGGCGCGGAACCGCATGCCGCGCCCGTCTTCGGGGTGCTTCAGCTTCAGTTCTTCGGAATGCAGCATGAGGCGCGGAAACTCCCGTGCTGGTCCCTCTGCGTAGAACGGGTCCCCCAGAATGGGATGCCCCAATGCCAGCATGTGAACCCGCAACTGGTGACTGCGCCCCGTTTGCGGCATCAATCGCATCCGAGTCTCTGTATCCGTGCGGCTGATCGCCTTCCACTCGGTGACCGCAGGTTTCCCATTCTCATGGTCGACCATCTGCTTGGGTCGATTGGGCCAATCCACGATCAATGGCAGATCAATCGTTCCAGAGGTTTCAGGCGGCACACCCCATACCCGCGCAACGTAGGTCTTCTTGGTCATGCGTTTTTCAAATTGCAGACCCAGATGCCGCTGCGCCGCTGGGGTCTGCGCAAAAACCATGACGCCCGAAGTATCCCGATCCAGACGATGCACCAACAAAGCCGTTGGAAAGGCAGCCTGAACGCGCGCGATCAAGCAGTCTGACAGATGTTCGCCGCGCCCCGGGACGGACAAAAGCCCGCTGGGTTTATTGACCATGATGATGTGTGCGTCCTCGTGCAACACCTCGAGCGGGTCCATTGGGGGATTGTAGATATCACTCATCCCAGATGCCCGAATGTCGCGGACAGAATCTCTGCCAGCCGGTCGGCGTCGGTCTGGTCAAAGGCATTGGCCTGATTGCTGTCGATATCCAGAACGCCGATCACCTCTCCGCTTTTGTTAAAAACGGGCAGAACGATCTCTGACCGCGTCGAAGACGAGCACGCTATGTGGCCTGGGAAATCTTCTACGTCGGCGACCAGTTGGGTCTGCTTCGTGCGCGCCGCAGCCCCGCATACCCCGCGTGAAAACGGGATCTCCAGACAACCATGCCCCCCTTGATAGGGACCGATCTTGAGCATCTCTGGCGCAGTGACGCGATAGAAACCGGTCCAATCAAAGCGGTCGTCCGCATGATGCACTTCGCAAGCGACCGTCGCCATGAGGGCGACAACATCATCTTCGCCATGCGCCAATGCAGCGACGTTTTGGGCTAGGGTGTCGTAGTTTACGCGCATCACAATCCTGTCCGATTTTCGCACCCTTGGGCACAATTGGTCCATCGGGGCCGTCGATAGTTCGCCCCGCATTACAGCGATTTGTCTGGAATCGCCAGCCACAGCACCCAAGCCGCCAGCTCAGGCCAGTTTGTGTCAAATCCGCCCTAAAAGGACCATCCACGTTACCGAATTGATTAAGGAAGGGCCCCTAGCGTGGCCGTGGAACCACCCATGGAGGGGAAATTGGAGCTGACCCATACAGACTATCCCGGTTTGCGCGTGATCCATGTTGCCGCATCCCGCATTGATTCCGCTGCTGCGATCCAATTCAAAGATCAGATGCGCGCGTTGACCGATGACCTGACGTATCGTGCTGTTCTCGATCTGAGCGCAGTGTCGTTCATCGACTCCAGCGGCCTCGGGGCGATTGTTGCATCGCTCAAGCAAATGCCCTCGGGGATCCGGCTGGACCTCGCTTCTTTGCAAGAGGACGTCGCCCGTGTCTTGCGGCTGACGCGGATGGACAAAGTATTTATTATTCACGATGCCCTAGATCTCGCGGTGGCTCCCAATGGCCACTAGGCAAAGCGCGCGCTTCACATGCGAAGCCACGGCGCTTGCCGTGCGGCATACGCTGCAAGAGATGACAGGACGACTGGCGGATTGGGCCATTCCATCAGATCCTCGGGTCGAATTGGCCGTGGCAGAGGCGATGAACAACATCGTCGAACACGCGTATGCCGACAATCCCAGTGGCCGGATACAACTGGATGTTTCATTGATTCCGCAGGGCCTTTCGGTTGCGCTGTCTGATCGCGGGCTTGCCATGCCCGATGGCGCAGTGCCTATCGGCGAAATGCCCGCGCCAGAGACCCTTCCCGAGGGCGGTTGGGGATGGAGCCTGATCCATGCCTGCTGCGATGGCCTTCACTATGAACGGACCAAAGGCGCGAACGAGTTGACCATGGTTTTCCAACAGGTGGAAATCTAACGCAGACCGCTTGGCTTCTGCATCGCGCACGCTAATCTCGCTTGCGAATGAGGGAGGAAGCATGCGCGATTTTCATCAACCCGGTCGATCCATGGTGATCGCCGCAAACGGGATGTGCGCCACGTCGCACCCGCTCGCGGCGCAAACCGCAATCGGCATTCTGCAATCTGGCGGTAACGCGATGGATGCAGCCGTCGGTGCTGCCATTCTCCTCGGGATCGCCGAGCCCCAAATGACCGGAATCGGGGGAGACTGCTTTGTTCTCTTCAAGCCAGCTGGCAGCGAAGAAGTCCGCGCATTAAACGGCTCTGGCAGAGCCTCTGCAGCAGCGAACGCCGAGTCTCTGCGATCACGCGGCCTTACGACTGTGCCGACCGAAGGTGCAGATCCGGTGACCATCCCCACTGCAGTGGATGCCTTTTGCCGGCTGAATGCGGACTGGGGCAAGATCGGACTTTCCGAGGTTCTCGCCCCCGCCATTCACTACGCCGACGAGGGCATCCCGATCGCGCCTCGCGTGGCCTTTGATCTGGCCAAGGACGCGCACCGTCTCAGCGAATCAGGCCGCCGGCATTTTCTGATTGATGGCGACGCGCCGCGGACCGGTCAGATATTCCGTGCACCCGGTCAAGCCGAGGTTCTGCGCAAGGTCGCCAGCGCAGGTCGAGATGGTTTTTATACCGGCGAAGTTGCCGAAGACATGGTCAACACCCTGCGTGCCGCTGGCGGTTGCCATACGCTCGACGACTTCGCGGCAGCCGAGGCGAACTATACCAAGCCGATCAACAGCAGTTACCAGGGGATCGAACTTCTCGAGCATCCGCCCAACGGACATGGCGCGACCGCTATGTTGATGCTGAATATCCTGTCGCACTTTGATCTACCCTCAATGGGGTTGCTGAGCGCGGATCGCGCCCATGTGGAAGCAGAAGCCGCCAAACTGGCCTATGATACCCGCAACCGGGTCATTGCTGACCCAGATCACTGTGCGCGACTTGAACATATGCTGTCTCTGGAAACGGCAGAGAAACTGGCCGGTCTGATCCGGATGAACCAAGCGCTCGCCATGCCCGCGCCAAGCGCCGAAGCGATCCACAAAGACACCATCTACATCACGGTCGTCGACCAAGACCGGATGTCCGTATCGCTGATCTACTCGATCTTTCACGGATTTGGCTCGGGTCTGGCCAGTGATAAATTCGGCATCCTGTTCCAGAACCGTGGTGCAGGCTTTACCCTGACCGAGGGTCATCCGAACGAACTTGGGCCGCGCAAACGCCCCCTGCACACCATCATCCCCGGAATGCTGCGCGAAAATGGGCGCGTGACTATGCCATTTGGCGTCATGGGCGGAGCCTATCAGCCCAATGGCCACGCACGGCTGATCACAAACATCCACGACTTTGGTTTGGACGTGCAGGCGGCGCTGGACGCTCCGCGCAGTTTTGCCGATGGGCTAACCATGCAAGTCGAGCGCGGATATTCCGACACAGTGCGCGCCGATCTGGCAAATCGCGGCCACGACGTCGTCGTCCCCGAGACACCATTGGGCGGCGGTCAGGCGATCATTCTACGGGGGGATGGTTTGCTAGAAGCAGGCTCTGATCCGCGAAAAGACGGGTGCGCTTTGGGCTATTAAGTCGACTTGGTCCCGTCCGACTTCGGGCGGGGTCAGTTCAGTTGGACGTGCAACGGATAAAATCCACCGGAATCATAGGGACCGAACAATTCCGGAATATCGGGGTGATCGACCGGCTCACCAGAAGTGTCCATGATCAGGTTTTGCTCGGAGACATATGCCACGTAGTAAGTGGTCTCGTTCTCGGCAAAGAGGTGGTAGTATGGCTGATCGCGCAGGGGCCGGCTATCTTCGGGGATCGCTTCGTACCATTCCTCTGTGTTCGAGAACTCTGGATCGACATCAAAGATCACGCCGCGGAACGGATGATTGCGATGACGGACCACTTGGCCCAGATGATATTTGGCGCGAAACGTCTGCATACACGGGGCCTAACGGTCTCAAACCAAGGCCGCAAGGGGCCAAGAGCGATTCCAATCCTCGAATCTGAAAATTCGTAAGACCGCACTAGGTGGCTATATCCGGCTATCTTTCAATGGGGGAAACACGAATTCTTACATAGTGTGATTTGCCGTGAGATCGCGTATTCCCTATAGTCAAACCAAACAAAAGCGAGAGAGGCAGATGAGCAGACCCTTCCGCGCCCTGATCCTTGTCCTGCTGTTGGCCTCATGTGGCGGCGGCGAGCATCGCGCACCCCGCGATCTGGAAAACGCCTGTGCGATTGTCAAAGAGCGCCCCCACTATCTTCGGGCGATGCAACGTGTAGAGCGGAAATATGGCGCCCCCGTTCCGGTTCTGATGGCCATGATCCATCAAGAAAGCAAATTCATCGGCAACGCGAAAACCCCGCGAAGCTATGCGCTTGGCGTGATTCCCATGGGGCGCGTAAGCTCTGCCTATGGTTACTCGCAAGCGCTGGATGGCACTTGGGAAGAGTACCAGAAGGAAACGCGCAACCGCCGTGCGCGCCGCGACGACATCGATGACGCGACCGATTTCATGGGCTGGTACATGACCAAGACGGTCCAGAAAAACGGCATACCGATGCACGACGCACGCAACCAGTATCTTGCCTACCACGAAGGGCACACAGGATTCCGCCGGGGGTCGTATCGCAGCAAGGGATGGCTCGTGAATGTTGCGAATCGCGTCGCATCACGCGCTCAAGTTTACCAAGCACAGCTTATCGCCTGCCGCCGCCGCTAAGCGACGGCAGGACCGAATTTATCGGGATGTGCGGCGAAGACGCTCTTGCTCGATATTGAACAGCGCGTTGCTCAGGTTCATGCCCGTCTTTGTATCGCCGAGAATCATTGTCGTCTGATTCCCGCTGTCATCGGTGATGACCCACTGGCGCAGCTGGACCGGATTGTCGGTGAAAACCAGCTGGATGTTTCCGTATTCAGGATGCGCCGGGTCCTGTGCTGTCACGACGGTGGTGTTGTCCACTTCGCGATGTGCGACGACCATCTTGGCCTGCCCCAAATTCACGTTCCGCGCCAGAATGATGCTAAGCGGCGTGCGGCTTAGGGGGTAGATGTTCGCGTTGTCGGGCGACACCGGATCAAACACAGCCACCTGACTGCCCCCCGCCATCACCAACGCGTTGTTCGGCGCGTTATATTCGAACCGCGCTCGGCCGGGACGGCGCAGATAGATCGTACCGGTGTCGATGCTGCCATCGGCATTCACTTGGGTGAAGTCGCCCTGCACGGTCTGAAGGTCATTCAGGTAGGCCGACAAACGGTTCAAAGAGATCGGGGCCGCGAATGCTGGCGCAGCGATGCTCAGGAGGGCGCCGACCAGCGGCGCAATGACAAAGGCACGTCTTTTCATAAGGCAATAAATAAGGGCTGTATGTGTTTCATACAGCCCCCAACGTTTTCACAAGGCAGTAAGTTGCCTGTCACAATCGCTATTCTTGCTCTGGCACGAGAATTTCGCGCTTGCCCACATGGTTGGCGGGACTGACGAGCTGGTTTTCTTCCATCTGTTCGACCAGACGCGCGGCTTTGTTGTAGCCGATGCCCAGTTTCCGCTGGATGTAACTGGTCGAGCATTTGCGATCCTTGATCACAATCTGCACCGCTTGGTCGTAAAGGGCATCCTCGCCACCCGTATTCCCGCCGGTGTTCAGGCCCAAAACCGCGTCGAGTTCCGATTCCTTCTCGGCATCGGGACCAGACTGCACGCCGCTGACGTATTCGGGCGGGCCGTAAGCCTTGAGGTGGTTAACGATCTCTTCGACTTCCTCGTCACTGACAAAGGGGCCGTGGCAACGCTGGATACGGCCACCACCGGCCATGTACAGCATGTCACCCATCCCCAGCAGCTGCTCGGCGCCCTGCTCGCCTAGAATGGTGCGGCTGTCGATCTTCGACGTCACTTGGAAAGAGATACGGGTCGGGAAGTTCGCCTTGATCGTACCGGTGATCACGTCCACCGAGGGACGCTGGGTCGCCATGATCAGGTGGATGCCGGACGCACGGGCCATCTGCGCCAGACGTTGGATGCAGGCTTCGATCTCTTTGCCCGCAACCATCATCAGGTCGGCCATTTCATCGACGATAACGACGATATAGGGCATCGCCTCGGGTGCGAATTCCTCGGTCTCGAAGACGGGATCGCCAGTTTCATCGTCAAAGCCGGTCTGAACGGTGCGGCTGAACATCTCGCCCTTGGACAGGGCATCCTTTACGCGGCCGTTGTAGCCGTCGATGTTCCGCACGCCCATCTTGGACATCTTGCGGTAACGCTCCTCCATCTCGGCCACGACCCATTTCAGAGCCACCACGGCCTTTTTCGGGTCGGTCACAACGGGCGACAGCAGGTGCGGGATGCCGTCATAGACCGACAGTTCCAGCATCTTGGGGTCGATCATGATCAGGCGGCACTCGTCCGGCGTCAGGCGATATAGCAGCGACAGGATCATGGTGTTGATCGCCACCGATTTACCCGAACCCGTCGTACCCGCGATCAAGAGGTGAGGCATCTTGGCCAGGTTCGCGACAACCGGATCACCGCCGATATCCTTGCCCAAAGCCAGAGGTAGCTTCAGCTTGTGATCGTCGAACGAACGGCTCGACAGGATCTCGCGGAAGACGACCATTTCGCGCTTTTCGTTCGGCAGTTCGATACCGATCACGCTGCGGCCAGGCACGGTAGACACACGGGCCGACAGGGCCGACATCGAACGGGCGATGTCGTCCGCCAAGCCGATCACACGGCTGGCCTTCAAACCGGGCGCAGGCTCCAATTCATACATGGTGACAACAGGGCCAGGGCGAACAGAAACGATTTCGCCTTTGATACCGTAGTCATCCAGCACGTTTTCCAGCATCCGCGCATTCTCTTCGAGCGCGTCGTTGGACAGGGTGTAACGCTCGACGCTGTCGGGACGGGTCAGCAGATCCAGCGGGGGCAGCTCGTATTCGTCTTCGGGCGAGTGGTAGATCGGCACGGCGCTGCGCGGCTCATAAGAACTCTTGGGCGGCACGACGGTCTGCGGACGGGGCGCAGGCGCCTCGGAGGCAGACTTGTCGTAGGACTGGTAGGCGACGGGTTCAGGCTGCGACTCTGCGGGCTCAGGCTCGGCGGCGTAGGTTTGGACCTCGTCTACCTTGGGCTCGGGTGGCAGAGGCAGTTCGATGCGTTCGGAACCGTCCTGCAAGGAAATCTGGATACCGGCCAAATTCTCCATCCCCATTGCAGGGGGAACCTCTGCGGCAGGCATTTCGGGCGCGACATCGACCTGAGTGGCCGCAACCTCTGGCACGATCGGGGCCATAACGGGCGGCTCTTCACGGCTTGCGGTCAAAGGCGGCTCGCCGCGGCGGCGGTTCGGCTGGCTGGTGTCCAGAATCAGAGCGTCGGGACGACGACCACGACCTTTGGTCAGCGGGGCCTCCTCGGCAGCGGGGCGGCGCGTTCGGGTCCGAACGACATCAGTAATGCGCGCACGAATACGGTCCTCGGCGGGGGCTTCGATCTCGTGATCTGGCCCCTCATTTTCGACCAATTCCGGTTCGGGCATGACAGCTGGCGCTTTGTTCCGCCGCAAGAGGTTCGGCATCAGGCCACGCAGGCCGCCTTGCTCTTCGGGAGCGCCGTCCTCGACCAAGAATTCGGGATCTTCTTCGTAGGCATCCTGACGGATCACACGGGCGGTGCGCGACGGTCCATAATCCTCTTCGATCATGTCGTAGTCGTCTTCGGTATTCCGACGTGCACTCATGGCACGGGCCCCAGCGAGCGCGCCACCAGCGCCACGGCCCATCAGGCGCATCAGCCCGTCATAGGCGTGGATCAAACCGTGCAGCAAGAAGCGGCCACCACGGCGTAATTCGTCCTTTGTGAAACCCAGAACCAGCGCGGCCAGCGCCAGCACCACAGGCCCCAGCAGCAGCGAAATCAGTTTTAGGGAAATGCCGGTCGAGAGAGGCAGAATGGCCAGCGCCATCCCCATCAACATATCGCCCAAATGGCCACCCAGACCGCTGTCCTGCGTCCAAGCCTCGCTCGGGGACAACGACGACGCATACATCGCGCAAATCACGACCCAAACAGGCGCCATCATCAGGCGAGACACCGCACGGTCAGACCCGCGATGCAGCACAAAGCGCAGACCCCAGCCGATGAGCAGCGCGACAAATGCCAGCGCGCCCCAGCCGATAATCATGAACACGGGCGCCGCGATCGAGGCACCAGTTCGCCCCAGCATATTCTGCACAGGCGCGTCGGTTGCGGACAGGAATGACGGGTCGGACGGCGTGTAGGTCAGACTCATCGCCGCACCAGCCAAGCCGAGCACGGTCAGCGCCAGCCCGAACAGCTCTTTGCCACGGCGTTCAATCAGTTCCTGCGTGTTGCTATCCAACAGGGGGTCACGTTGTCTTGTCTGATAGGCCATCGGTCCTCCCTCTTATTGCTCGTAGAGACACGCTTTGATCGCGGTCAGGCCGCGGCGCACCTCTTCTGCCGAGGCGACAAGCGCCACGCGGATGTATTCATCGCCCGGGCTCACGCCGTTGGCGTCGGGCTTGCTCAGGTAGCGACCGGGCAGCACACGCACACCGGTTTCAGTCCAGAGCTTGACGGCAGCTTCTTCGCCATTCGGCACCCGCAGCCACAAGAAAAACCCCGCTTCGGGCGACATGTAGCCCGGCGCATTCCCCAGAATTTCGTCGGCGATCTCGAACTTCTCGCGATACAGGCGGCGGTTCTCGATAACGTGGTCCTCGTCTGCCCAGACCTTTTCGGACACACGCTGGATCGGCAGAGGCAGCGGCGCACCGGAATAGTTCCGCAACTGCTTCATATGCTTCAGGCTCTCGGGGCCACCCACGGCAAAGCCAGAGCGCAAACCGGGTAGGTTCGAGCGCTTGGACAGAGAATGGAAAATGATGACCCGCTCGGGGTCCGCACCCATCTTGGTCGCGATTTCCAGCGCGCCGGGGGGCGGTGTATCGCGGTAAATCTCGGAATAACACTCATCCGCCAGAATACGGATGTCATGCTTTTCGGCCAAAGCGATCAGATCGCGCCAGTATGATTCCGACGCCACGGCCCCTTGGGGATTCGCGGGCGAGCAGATGTAAAGCATGGCCGCGCGGTCCAAAACGTCCGTCGGAAGGCCCGCGAAATCAGGCAGGTGACCCGTCTCGGCCGTGGCAGACACGAACACAGGCTCGGCCCCCGCACTGATCGAGGAAATCATGTAGACCTGATAGAACGGGTTAGGCATCAGAACGGTCGGACGCTGGCCGTTTTTCTGTTCGGGACAAAGGGCCATTCCGACGTTGTACAGACCTTCGCGCGTCCCGTTCAGAGGCAAAATCTGGGATGCCGCGTCGATTTCGACACCATATCTGCGATGAACCCACCCTGCGATGGCCTCTCGCAACTCGGGCGTGCCATCATTCGGGGGGTAGCTGTTGAACCCGTCCACATTGGCAGAGAGCACGTCCTTTACCCAGTCGGGAAACGCGTGCTTGGGCTCACCAATTGTCATGTGGATTGCATCGCCTCCGGGCTGGAGATGATCCAGCAGCGCCCGCAGACGCGGGAATGCATACGGGGGCAGCGACGCAAACCGCTCGGGGAACGGGTCGTTTGTCATGGGTCCTGCTATTTGCCTCTTATCAGGGCGCGATGGCCCTTGTTTTTTGGCAAGAATAGCTAACCCTCGCCTTCACGTCCAGTTCAGCGAGGCTCCCATAAGTATGGGTGTGGCTTTTCAGGCGCGAAGCGCAGCTTCGGCGGCAACCCCGATATGCAGCAGGCGCTCTTCGCTGCCCGCCAGACCCATCAGGCTGATCCCCGTCGAAGGCACTCCAGTCGGCAGCGTCAGCGCCGCGCCGCCGGTCAAATTCCCGATCCGTGTGTTTCGCAAGGCCAGCAGATTTTCCTGCGCAAAGTACCCGTGATCCGCCATCAGATCGTCGATCTTTGGCGGCATAGAGGGCGCGGTGGGCAGCAGAACTGCATCGAAGCCCGCGACCTTGGCGGCATAGCTTTGGCGCAGGTTCTCCAGTGACAGCCACGCTTTGACATAGTCTATCGCGCTATGGTCACGTCCTGCGCGGAAACGTTCGAGCACGGGCGGGAACATCTTTTCCGGCGCACTCTCGATCAGATCGCCGCAAGTGCCGTAGGTTTCCGGCGTGTACAGAACACCCGCCATGCCCATGATCTCTGCTACTTCGGGGATTTCGACCTCGACCAGCGTTGCACCTGCCGCTTCGAGTTTGCGGAGCGCTGCCGAGAAACCTTCGGCAGGTGTGTCGCGCAGATCGTCCTGCGCCACGGTTTTCAGCACGGCAAAGCGGCGACCGGACAGGCTGCTACCCCCAAGGTCGACCGCCTTGGCACCTGTCAGCATGGCGAACATCAGCGCCGCATCTTCAACCGAGCGTGTGAGCGGGCCAACCGTGTCGAATTTCGCGGCCAGTTTCACCACGCCATCCAGAGAAATCCGCCCCGAGGTCGTCTTGAGGCCCACCAGATCGCTCCAGCACGCGGGCACACGCACCGATCCGCCTGTGTCCGACCCGACAGCCGCCGCCGCCAAGCCCCATGCAACCGATGCCGCCGCCCCAGAGGACGACCCTCCAGAGACCGCTTCAGGGTCGTTCACGTTCGGCGGACTCTCGGTCACGGGGTTCAACCCGAGGCCCGAGAACGCCAGTTCAGTCATGTGGGTTTTGCCCAGACAGACGCCACCTTGCAGGGTGGCATCGGTCAGAACTGCGGCGTCTGCATCAGGCACGCGGCCCTCAAACAGCGCTGAGCCTGCCTCGGTTGCGACGCCCGCGCTGTCGAACAGGTCCTTCCAACTGATCGCAACGCCATCCAAAATGCCCCGACGCACCCCGTTTTTAGCGCGAAACGCCGCTGCTTCGGCCTCTGCCATCGCGCGTTCCCGCGTAAGCCGGGCATAGATGCGCGTGCCGTGCGGATGATTGGCAGCCGCGTCCAGATAGGCTTCGGTCAGTGCGACAGGGTCCAAGGTCCCCTGCCCGATCGCACGTCCTTGATCTGCCGCGCTTTTCGTCAACCAATCCTGCATTGCTGCCTCCGTCTAAATGCCGCAGATCGACCCTATCCCTGCCGTATCCCGTGGACAATCCCGACCGGCAGCGCATATTGCAAGGCATGACCCAGACGAGTGACATCCTGATCGTCGGCGGTGGGCTGGCTGGCCCATCCTTGGCGCTTGCACTGGCCCAACAGGGCCTGACGGTAACCATCATCGACGCCCTGCCTGCCACCACGCGGGCAGAGAGCGGCTTTGACGGGCGCTCTTATGCGCTGTCGCTGGCCAGCCAGCGACTGCTTGGCGCGCTCGGCCTCTGGCGCGATCTGGCGGACACCGCGCAGCCCATGCTCGAGATCAAGGTAACGGACGGCCGCGCGGGCGAAGGCCCCTCGCCGTTCTGGATGCATTTTGATCACGCCGAGATCGAAGAAGGCCCAATGGGATATATGGTGGAGGATCGTCACCTGCGCCCCGTTCTCTTGGCCGCAATGGATGCAGAGCCGAATATCACCCAGATTTCAGGTCATACCGCAGTCGACCAAACTGTCGATCCCACAGGCGTCACTGTCACGCTGGACAACGGCGACACCCTGCGCACGCGCCTGCTGATCGGCGCCGATGGCCGCCGCAGCGGCGTGCAGGCCCGCTCGGGCATCAAACGCAGCGGGTGGGACTACAACCAGACCGCTCTGGTCTGCGCGATTGAGCATGAGAAGCCCCACTTTGGCACCGCCCACCAGTTCTTCATGCCGCCCGGTCCGCTGGCAATCCTGCCCCTGCGCGGCAATGTCAGCTCTATCGTCTGGAGCGAGCGCACCGATCAGGCTGCTGCGATCAACGCGCTGGACGACGCCAGCTATATCGAAGTTCTGCGCCCCCGCTTTGGTGACTTCCTTGGCGACATCAAACTGGCTGGCAAGCGCTTCACCTACCCGCTGAACATCACCATCGCGAACAGCTTTGTCGCCGAACGCGTGGCGCTGATCGGGGATGCGGCCCACGGGGTTCACCCCATCGCCGGTCAAGGCCTGAACGCAGGTCTAAAAGACGTCGGCGCATTGGCACAGGTTCTGATCGATGCACAACGCCGCGGCGACGATATCGCCAGCCCGGTGGTTCTAGGGCACTATCAGGAATGGCGCAGGTTCGACGCGACCTCAATGGCGCTGGCCATGGACGCGTTCAACAAGCTGTTCTCGAACGACAACCCGCTCCTGCGGGTGGGTCGAGATCTGGGGATGGGTGTGATCAACGCGATGCCGCGTCTGCGCCGGACCTTTATCCGCGAGGCAGCGGGTCTGACCGGCGATGTACCCCGCCTGCTCAAGGGCGAGGCGCTGTAAGCCGGATCAATCCAGCTTACGAGCCTCATCGGGCAGCATAATCGGGATACCGTCGCGGATCGGGAACGCCAGCTTGGCTGATTTCGAGATCAGTTCCTGCTTTTCCGCGTCGTATTCCAGCGTGGTCAGAGTCAGCGGACACATCAGCGCCTCTAGCATACGGCGGTCAAAAGCGGCTGCTTGGGTCATTGCATGAAATCTCCGGAGTCATTGCCACTGTGCAGGGCGTATTCGAGCAGGGTTATGATCGTCTCGCGCCGCGTGGTCAATGACGGCGCCTCTAGCAGCGCTTGCTTGTCTTCGGGCGAGAACGGGCACAGCATCGACAGCGCGTTGATCAGCATCTCGTCATCCGCATCGCCAAGGCTTTCCCAGTCCGTCGACAGGTCTTGGGAAGCAAAGTAGCGCGACAGCAGATCCATAAACGGTCCGCGATCAAAGGCCCCGTCGATCTCGGGTTTCCCCAGATCGCGCTCGAACCCGCTCCAGTCCACTTCGCAGCGGCGATAGGGCGTGAACCCGTCGATCTCGCGCTTCATGCGGAACCGCGACACGCCGGTCAGGGTGATCATGTAGCGCCCATCCTCGGTTTCCGAGAATTGGGTCAACCGACCGGCACAGCCGATAGTACTTAGGCCCGATGCGCCCCCTGCCGGCCCCTTTTCGGGCTGGATCATGCCAATCAGACGCTGGGGCGTCTTCATGCAGTCTTCGATCATCGCCAGATAGCGCGGTTCGAAAATATGCAAAGGCAACCGGGCACGCGGCAAGAGCAGCGCACCAGGCAGAGGAAAAATCGCAATTGTTTCGGGCAGATCAGATGATGACAGCATACGCATCAACTAGGCCCCGTTAGCGATCAGGCAAATATCATCGAGCTCAATTTACGGCGCCCATTTAGCACAACCGGATCATTGGGCTTCAGCGCCTCGAAGATGGTGAACAATTGTGCTTTGGCAGCACCGTCATTCCATTCTCGGTCCTTGCGGAAGAGGTCGAGCAGTTCGTTCACCGCACCTTCGGCATCGCCGTTGGCATAAAGCGCCTGCGCCAGATCAAAACGCGCCTGCAGATCGTCTGGGTTCGCCTCCACTTGCGCACGCAGTTCAGCCACAGGACCCGCGTCAGACGCTTGCTTGGCCAGCTCCAGCTGCGCGTGGGCCGCTTCCAGCTCGGGGGCTTTCGAAATCTCGGCGGGGGCGCCATTCAGGATGGCCTCTGCCTGCTCCAGATCGCCGGTCGCGATATGGGCACGGACCAGTCCGCCATAGGCTTTGGCATGGTTCGGGTCCTCTTCGAGGATCGCCGCGAACACCTGCGCCGCATCCACAGCCTCGCCGTTTTCCATCATCTCCTCGGCCGCTGCGATCGCGTCATCCAGACCGCCGCTGGCATCACCGCCAGCTGCCTGAACCACACGCTCGACGAACGCCTTGATCTCGGAGCCCGGCACAGCACCTTGGAATCCATCCACCGGCTGACCCTGCCAGAAGGCATAGACCGTCGGGATCGACTGCACGCGCAGCTGGCCCGCGATCATCTGGTTTTCGTCCACGTTGACTTTGGCCATCTTAACCGCGCCTTTGGCCGCCTTCACGGCATCCTCAAGCTGCGGGCCTAGTGTTTTGCACGGGCCGCACCACGGGGCCCAGAAATCCACGATGACAGGGGTGGTCATGCTGGCCTGCACGACCTTGTCCATAAAGTCCGCTTCGCTCACATCCATAATCAGATCGTCGGCGGCGGGGGCGGCGGTTGCATTGCCTTGTCCCAGTTCGAACATCGTCAAATTCCCTTAGTGGTCTGTTGCACCCTATATGAGGGCGCAAGAATGAATATCAAAGGTCAAAGCTCGCGAAAACAGGTGCGTGGTCGCTGGGTTGCTCCCATCCACGCACGTCGCGGCGGATTCGGCTGGAATGACCCGCGTTCGCGATGTCCTGCGTGGCCCAGATGTGGTCCAGACGGCGGCCTTTGTCCGCTGCTGACCAGTCCTTGGCACGGTAGGACCACCAGCTGTAGAGCTGGCCTTCGGGGATGTCCTGACGGGTCACGTCGACCCAGTTTCCTGCGTCCTGCGCCTGCGCCAGATGCTCTACCTCGATCGGAGTGTGGCTGACGATCTTGAGCAGTTGCTTGTGGCTCCAGACATCATCCTCGCGCGGGGCGATGTTCAGATCACCCACCATGATGGATTTCTGCGGCGCGTTCGCGTGCCACCAGTCCCGCATCTCGGTCAGATAATCCAGCTTCTGCCCGAACTTCTCGTTGATCTCGCGGTCGGGCTTATCGCCACCTGCAGGGACATAGAAGTTGTGCACCGTCACACCATTTTCCAGCTGACCCGCGATATGGCGCGCATGGCCCAAACCGGCAAAGTCAAAGCTGGCCACTTCGGTGATCGGCTGCTTGGACAGAATCGCGACACCGTTATAGCCCTTCTGGCCGCGGGCAATCATGTGCTCGTACCCTAGGGCGCGAAACGCCTCCATCGGGATCAACTCGACGGGGCTCTTGCACTCTTGCAGGCACAGGACGTCAGGGGCATCTTCGGTCATCAGACGCTCGACCAGACCCGCGCGCAGCCGGACCGAGTTGATGTTCCACGTTGCCAGAGTAAAGCCCATGTCGCCCTCGTTCATTCAAAGTCTTCCCCAGCGATATACCTGCCCGCCTTCCATGACGAAAGGCGATGCCGGAATAAAAAAAGACCCGAGCCGAAGCCCGGGCCAAGTCCAACAGGGAGGTACATGTCATAACCCGGACATGCGCGGGGTACTTAATTCTAGAGTGCCTGCATACAGCGTGCCAAACATTGATCTGCCGCAAAGCTTAGGCATTTAGTCGATAGCCACCGGACTCTGTCACAAGCAGACGCGCATTCGAGGGATCGGGTTCGATTTTTTGGCGAAGCCGGTAAATGTGCGTCTCTAGCGTGTGCGTTGTCACCCCAGCGTTGTATCCCCATACTTCATGCAAGAGGATGTCTCTGGCAACTACCCCATCGGGAGAGCGGTGTAGAAACTTTAGAATATTCGTCTCTTTCTCGGTCAGACGGATCTTTTTCTCATCAGCAGTGATCAACATTTTCATCGAAGGCTTAAAAGTATAGGGCCCAACGACGAAAACTGCGTCCTCGCTTTGCTCGTGCTGGCGCAGCTGTGCGCGAATCCGAGCCAAAAGAACGGGGAACTTGAACGGCTTGGTCACGTAGTCATTCGCGCCAGCGTCCAGACCCAGAATGGTGTCAGCGTCGCTGTCATGGCCGGTCAGCATCAACACGGGCGCTTTGACACCCTGCTTGCGCATCCGGCGGCACAGCTCGCGACCGTCAGTGTCGGGCAAGCCAACATCCAGAATCACCAGATCGAACAGACCGTCTTTGACCTTTTCCATGGCTTCGGCGCCGTTGCCGGCCTCAAAGACATCAAAATCCTCGGTCATCACCAGCTGCTCGCTCAGCGCTTCGCGAAGGTCCTCGTCATCGTCTACCAAAAGGATCTTACGCAGTTGCGACATTTTAGTTCTCCGTTGTCTCTCTTGCGTGTGAGATGAGCTTCACACAGGCTCACGACAAGGTTTGTGGCACCAACTTCACGCCCTCGTGTCGGGGTGAAGGGTTTTATTTCAATTTCCGGCTCAAAGAGTTACAGAACTCTTCGAATTAAGAGAGGAGCCGAAACAATGGCCTTCGCCCCTGACATCATCGAGGATCTGGCCCGCGCCCGCGGCGATTTGCGAATGGGCGTGCCTATTGTGCTGCGTGGCACCGACTCTCTGCTGGTCATGGCCGCAGAAAGCCTGTCCGTTGCGCGTCTGGCCGATCTGCGCAGTCTGGGGAAACCGCCGGTCGTTGTCCTGACCTCTCATCGTGCCGAAACTTTAAAGGCGACGCCATATGACGGCGATTTGGCACGCATCACCGTGCCGGACGAGGCTGACCTCTGGTGGGTGCGCGCCATGGCAGACCCCAAGCACGACATGGACGTGCCCATGAAGGGACCGTTCCAGATCGCCCGTGGCGGGGATGCCAGCCTGCACCGCTTGGCCATCCAGCTTGTGAAAACCGCGCACCTATTGCCCGCCGCGCTGGCGGTCCCTCTGGACAACCCCGATGCATTCGCTGCTGAACACCGCCTGACCTTGATCGACACGGGCCTCGCCGGACCTGCCATCGCCGCCGAAGCGTCCTTGCACCCCGTCGCCGCCGCGCGCCTGCCCATGGTCGCGTCCGAGGCGGGTCGCCTGCACATCTACCGCCCCGAAGACGGCAACGAAGAGCACTACGCGATCGAGATCGGAAATCCCTCTCGCGATGAACCCGTTCTGGCCCGCCTGCATTCTGCTTGCTTCACCGGTGACGTGTTGGGCAGCCTGAAATGCGACTGCGGCCCCCAGCTCAATGGTGCCCTACAGCAGATGGGCACCGAAGGCGCGGGCGTCCTGCTCTATCTGAACCAAGAGGGGCGCGGCATCGGCCTTGCCAACAAAATGCGCGCCTATGCCTTGCAGGATCAGGGCTTCGACACGGTCGAGGCCAACCACCGTTTGGGTTTCGAGGATGATGAACGCGATTTCCGCATCGGTGCCGCGATCCTGCGTCGTCTGGGCTTCAACTCGGTCCGCCTGATGACAAACAACCCGCGAAAAATGGCGATGATGGAAAAGATGGGCATCTCGGTTGCCGAGCGCGTACCGCTGATCCTCGGGCAGACCCCGCAGAACGCAGCCTACCTCGCGACCAAGGCCAAGAAGTCGGGGCACCTGCTATGAACCGCCACGATCTGGTCGTCACCCCGACATGCGTCCGCTTCTTGAACCGCCGCTTTCCCCGCACCATCGGGCGCGGCGGGATCACCAGCGCCATCGACAAACGCGAGGGCGATGGCGCCACCCCGCGCGGGACTCACCGCATTCTGGGAATGCTCTATCGCCCCGACCGCATGGCGCGCCCTGCCGACTGGGCCGTGCCCATCCGCCCACGCGACCTGTGGTCCGACGATGTCAAAGATCAGGACTACAACTTGATGGTCCGCGCCCCCTACCCCCACAGTCACGAGGCCTTGCGCCGCGCCGATCCGCTCTATGATTTGGTGCTGATCACCGACTGGAACTGGCCTCGCGCCGAACGCGGCAAAGGCAGCGCGATCTTTATCCACCAGTGGCGCCGCCCCGGATATCCGACAGCAGGCTGTGTGGCATTCGATCCGCAGGATCTGCGCTGGATTGCCCGCCGGATCACTTACGAAAGCAAGCTGATCGTTCTGTAATTATTCAGGGTAGTTCCGACGGCGCCACGCGGTGATGATGTGCTGGTAGCCATTCAGCGCACTCACACGCCATTCGTAGGTGTGGATCGCATTCTTGGGGCAAGGGCTGGCATAACGGAACACACCCGACGGGATCACAACATCCCCAGTCACGTTCAGTTTCAGCCGCTTTGACCCGTGATTGGCCCCGGGGTTGTCCAGATCAATCATCCGGAACAGCAAATGTGTCGTGTTTTCCGGAACGTCCTTCAGGATAAACTCGGGGTTGGGGACAGCGTTGGGCCGACCCGTCGTGCACCGCGGAATCTTGCCCCATTCAAACACAACAGACATCTCTGCAGCGGCAACCGAAGGCAAAGACAAAAGAGTCGCCAGAACCAAAAAACGAAAACGCATTTATTACTCCAAGTCCAATGCACTCAGTCGAGCATTTGGCCAGCGCAAGAGCAAGTCACATTACCCGTAGTCGCGCGCACCAAAGATCGCGCTACCCACACGAACATGTGTCGCGCCAAAACTGATGGCTTTTTCAAAGTCATCGCTCATGCCCATGGACAAACCAGACAGGCCGTTTCGCTCTGCAATCTTGCGTAACAAAGCGAAATGCAGGCTTGCCTCTTCGTCCACCGGCGGGATGCACATTAGGCCGCGAATGGGCAGGTCCATGCCCTGACATTCCTTGATGAACCCATCTGCATCAGCGGGCGCAATACCTGCTTTTTGCGGCTCTTCGCCTGTGTTCACCTGAATGAACAGCTCGGGGCAGTGGCCCATTTCCTGCGCCAAACGGGCGATTGTGGTGGCGATTTTCGGGCGATCGACCGTGTGGATCGACTGCGCCAATTCCATCGCCTGTCGGGCCTTGTTGCTTTGAAGCGGGCCAATCAGGTGCAATTCGATCCCGTTATAGGACTCGCGGAACATGGGCCATTTTCCCGCCGCTTCCTGCACCTTGTTTTCACCAAAAACGCGGTGACCCTCTTTCAGCACCTCTTCGACGCGCGCGTTGGGCTGCACCTTGGACACCGCGATCAGGGTGACGTCCGCCTCGTTGCGACCATGGTCGGCGCAGGCTTTGGATAGACGCTGTTTAATCTCGGAGAGGGACATTGCTGAGGGCCTCGTAAGTCTCGATAAAGGGTTTCATCTCGTCGGCAAAGCGGCGCCAGCCACCTTTGGCAGACTTGTAAACCGGCACGCGCACCTGTCCAAGGCTCAATGTCCGCACAGCGCCCTCGCCCTCTTCTGGATGAAGGCAGGCGTCCTGCCACTGCAAATTTACGCCGTTCACAAGACGCGGGATCTGGGTGTCGGGGTCCTCGACCAAGTCCTCGTACTGCACCTCGATCATGCGGTCGCCCATCTGGTCGCGAAACGCCTCGACGCATTTCTGGAACAGGATCACTTGCTTGGCGATGTCCTCGAGCTTGAACGCGTACTTGTGCGTTCCCTCGGCAAAATGGTTCCGATAGATCGACAAGGCGACATCGCGCGGGTCTCGGCGCACCACGACAAACCGCGCGTCAGGCATCGCCATTGTCAGCGCAGGCATGGTGAGAAAGGTCATAATCGATTTGTCGGTCACATATTTTGCGGAGCCATCCGCACATTCCGTGAGCGCCGCTCGCAACCGGCGGGCAACCGTTTCTAGGGTATTTTGCGCGACGTCCTTCAGATTTCCGGGCTCTTTGGTCGTACCACCAAGAGAAGCGCGCGCCAGTTTACTGCCAATCGCCAGTTCTTCGGCATTCGTCACCTCTGAGTGGCGCCCCAAGATACGCTCTACCAGCGTAGTCCCCGAACGCGGCATGCCGCAGACGAAAATCGGGATCGGGCGGGCATCTGTTTCCGTGATCGGCGGCAGCACCACGTCCTGCTGCGCAGCAATCAACCGATCAACCTCTTCTGCCGCGCCCTCCATATTCGGAGCAGCGTATTCCCGCTGCAACCTGTTGGCTTCGTGCAAGTAGGTGAACACCTTGTCGTCTTCGCGCAGGTCACCGTACGCTTTGCCCAAGGCATAGGCCAAATGGCAGCGTGATTTGGCTGTCACCTCTGGTAGATCGTAGACCGCCAGCATCTTGTCGATAATCGGATCGCCTGCCTGAATGCGGCGCGGCTGAACGTAACTGCGGTAGTTCTCGCCATAGGTAGGCACTTCGGTGATCAACCCTTCGATCAGCTTGTTCGAGGCATCGAAATCCCCCAGCTGCATCCGGATCAGAGCTTCGTCCAGACGAATAGACCGCTTCTTCGGCAACAGCATGCGCAGTCGGTTCAGGGTCTTGAGCGCCTCTTTGTGTTGGTAGCACGCCATCTGCGCCGAACAGAGAGCCTTGAGGATTTCGGGGGTTTTCGGCTTCAGACGATCTGCCGTCTTCAGCGCTTTCACCGCGGTGCGGGGCAGGTGCAACTCGCTGGCGGTTAGGGCCAGATGATAATGCGCTTCGGCCAAGCGCGGCGCGACCGCGAGGACCTTCTGCAAGAGTTGGAGCGACTGACTAAACTGACCGGACTGACGCAACTGGATCGCTTGCTGCATCGCGGACTTGATTTGCGAGGGCGAGGGGGGGGCCATCTCAATTCCTTTGGAAACAATACCCGACCGAAATAAGCCTTCGCGTTTCCAAGGGAAAGGCATTCCCCAAAAGAAAAGAGCGGGCAATTGCCCGCTCTTCCCTAATCAAAGATCTAGATGACCTTAGAAGGACATCGCCAGACCCAGCGAGTACATGTTGACCGACTTGTCGAACACGTTCTCGTTTTCCGAACCCTGCTCGCCGTAGCCAGCTTTCAGAACCAGGCCACCGCCCAGGTCGTAGTTCGCTGCGATGCCAACACCCGAAGTGGTCGAGCCCATTACGCCGTCAGCGTCGGTGTGGGTTTCGCCGTACATCAGGCCAACCGACAGAGCGTCCATGGTGTAGACTGCGCCGAAGCCGTATGCTGCGGTTACGGGGTCAACAGCACCGATGGTGTTGTCACGGCCTTCGACGTAGTTTGCAACCAGGTCAAAGCCTGCAAGGCTGGTGCCAACCGAAAGGCCCCACTGCTCTGCATCTTCACCGCCTTGGTAACCAGCGCCGAAGTCGTAGCCTGCTACCGAGTAGGTTACGCCGAAGCCCCAGGTCGAACGATCAACGCCTTCGTCGTCGGTTTCAGCCGACAGCGACAGGCCGAAGCCAGCGATCGAGTAGTCGTAACGAGCAACCTGCTCGTCCAGGTTGCCATCGATGCCTGCGTCAACAGTCGAGTAGGTGGTCGATGCGTCAGCGATATCGCCGATCAGGTCGTTGCCAGCAACTGCTTTGTCCAGAGCGCCGTCGGTGTCGCCCATGGTCAGAGTGCCGAAGTCACCCGAGATGAAGACCGAGTGGTCGGTCATGCCGCTGTCGCCGAAGCCAGCGCCGAACTCGTCAGCGTCGATGGTCGCGCCGAAAGTGATGCCGTTGTCCGACTCACCCGACAGGGTGAAGGTGATGTCGATGTCGTTGTGGAACTGATCAGCGTAGTGCTCGTCGTTGTTTTCACCAACAACGTGAGTGATGCCCTGGTCACCACCTTTGATACCCATTTCAGCCGAGCCCGAGAGGCTCACTTCTGCCGCGGCAAAGCCTGCGGTTGCGAACAGCGCGGTGGTCGCGAAAAGAACGTTTTTCATTTTTTCCCTCATGTGTCGTAAGGCACGTACCAATCCGGTGTACCGGTTTTGATGAAGTTTGAATGCACCCAACGCCCCCCCTGTTGCAAGCCAACGATGGCACCCCTTGGCAACAAACAGTTAAGTGATGCTCATTTGCCACAAGAGTTTTTCCGGACCATTTGATCAGCCTTTCGGAGTCTTTTGCCTCACTATTTGCGGGGTTGCCCCTTATAAGGTCCAAAAGCCGCCTTGCTCGTAGAGATAAGGCCGGCTAAGCAGCTTAAGTGACTTTTCGACTTTTTAGGAGAGCCCGCATGACCCGCGCGATGGCCCGTATTGTATGTCTTACTCTTGCGACGGCAATTGGCCTGTCCGGCTGCGGGAAATATGCCACCGAGAAATCTCCGGACGAGGCATATGATGAGTACCTAGAAGAGCAAGGTATCTCCAAGGATCGCACCAGTGTTCTGAACATGCTGATCAAGCCTGACCGCGCAGAGGTTGGCGAAGTTAACCGATTCCTTTGGAACGCGTCACTCGAAGTTTTGAACTTTCTGCCTGTTGAAACGATCGATCCGTTCTCGGGCGTGATCTCGACCGGCTATGGCACACCTCCGGGTGGCGGCCGCGCCTATCGCGCGACGATCTACGTGACAGACAGCGCTCTGGACGCGCGCTCTTTGAATGTGGCGCTGCAAACGCGCGGCGGCGCCCCCGTCAGCATCGACACCCAGCGCGCGGTCGAAGACGCGATTCTCACCCGTGCCCGTCAGCTTCGGGTGGCCGATCTGGGCATGTGATTCTTTCACGTTAATCGGAGAATACGAAAAGGGGCCGCAGGGCCTAGCCCTTACGGTAAATGTTGATAATTCGAAGCGCGGGGACTTTCCTGCGCTTCGCTGCTTTTGGCGGGCACCGAAACAGCGACCTCAGGTCAGTTTATCGAAATCGGTTTCCCGCAGGCACGACCCGACGTAGCGCAAGATGGCACCGGTCTGGGATTTGAACCCGTTTATTGCGTTTCGGGTTTGCACGGTGAGGTCGTCGACCGTTCCCATTTCTTTAATCTCTTCCGAGATTACTTCGAATTGTTCGTTCCAGAATTTTCTGTAGACAGCGATGTCCGTTGGGAGCCGTATCTTCACATCGCCGAGAATGACTTCTACGCGATTATTGAATAATGCGCGGGCCTCGTCATTGGTCGTTGCCTCCAGTTCGGAGCGCTTCCAGATCTCGTGCAGTTCAAACATGCAAAACGGCGATCGGAGATAATTTTCGGTCAGCCAGATGTAGATTTTGGCACCCTTGGACAATTCGCGCATGAACGGCTCGATTGCCTCGCCGGTCTTAAGCTCGTTCACATCCCGCCGGATTTTTACGCCCTGTTCGCGCTCGACTTTTTCGCAAAATGTCGCAACCGGACGGTTTTCGTCCGCCAGCTCATCTGCATTCGCATAAGAGAAGAACCAACCACTGTCTTCGGCACTGGGGCGGGTGTAGCTCAAGGCAGGCTCTGATTGATCGTCAGAGGCCTTGGGCAGGGATTTCGATGAAGGGCTGTCGGACGCGATTGCTGGAAACCCAAGTCGGCCTTCTTCCCGCTCCACAATCTCTTCAATGCGTGCCAGAAGCTCTGCGGCGCGCGTACCGCCAGTCCGGATGATGATCTGTTCGGAGGAGGTATCCCCTGACGCCATCTCGATCCGTACCCAGCCTTGTAAAGTACCCTCGAAGACGCAGAGGCCGGTTCGCCAGAATTCACCCTTTGTGCCTGCTTGGGCGCCGATGGCACATATCACGCTCCGCATGAGGGCAGCAGGATGCGCACTATAGGTTCGGATCTGTGTGGCCCCGGCATCCTCACCATCCCAAGAAGGCGATGCCGTTTCTGGCAGGAGGTCCGGTGCGATGTAGGTTACTGGCGTGTGCCTAGTGCTCTGCTCATACTCAAAGCAAATCCCGCAGGCTTCCATCATGCTGATGAACAACTCTTGTTCTTCAGGACTATACCCATCGCGGTTCCACTGCATCTCGCCCAACAGAGCCTGTTGGAATTTGCCTTGCATACCTTTGATGATTGCGAAGGTGGATGTCTCCCGTTCGAGGACGGAGTAGATCGCTGTGATCGCCCATTGCTGGTCCAAGATGATCTCGTCCGAGAAGAACCCGTCGCGATAGAAGACCACGCCAGCGTTGTGCAGCGTCTCCAAGAACAGATCGGGGCGTGTGACCCCACCATGGGCGTCGCAGAGCGCGGCGAACTCATCCAACGTCATCGTGCGCCTGTTGCCCTCGGCAATCATGTCCTCCAAGGCGCGTTTGACGCCAAAGCGTGTCTTGCCGATTAACGGCTTGTCGATCAATTGATAGGCTTCAAGGAGCGCATCATTGAGGTCACCCTGACCACGTCCAGTCTTGGCACTGTGATCAATGGAGAGTGCATTAGAGAAGCCCTCATACGCCGCCTGTGCGTAGTCTGGAATAGCCCTGCGGTCACGCAAGGTATCCGCCTGTGTCTGGACAACAATCAGCGGCGCTTCCTTCCCAGCAAACGCATTGATCTGGTTTAGCCAGTAGGGCAGCTGATGGTTTCGAAAGGTGTGGCCGCCCACACTGTGGGTGTCGTTGTCCTCATGCTCGGGCGTCCAAGCGAGCAGGTACATTCCACGGCTTTTCATGAACATGGTGTGGGTCGCGTGGTAAATGTCCTGACCGCCAAAATCCCAGAGCTGAATGCGCGGCTCCGGATCTGAGTCGGTCGGCAGATCAAAGCTGCGGACGATGATCCCATGTGTGGAGGCGACTGAAGGGTCGTATCTGTCGTCCAACAGCGTCCGGCTCAACTGGGTTTTGCCCACGCGGCCATTTCCCAGCACGAGCAGCTTTGCATCCCCAAGAGCGACAGGGTCAGGACCGAGATCGAGAAGGTGGGCACGCAGGCGGTCGGCGCAGTTGTCGTCCCAACTCTGGGAAAGCACTTCCGTCGGAACACCCGAGAGAGTTGAGAGCGTCAGTTTTTCAATTTGCTCACGACAAAATAGCTCCGGCGACCACTTGGCGATGTCGTAAAGCAGTGCGTGAAGACTGGTCAAGTTTGGCAATTCCGAAAGCGGTCGCAGATCGCTCACTTCGGTCCTATCGCAGTCAAGGCTCTGCAGAGCGGTGATACCCGAGAGTGGACTGAGATCGCTAATGCGGGTTTTGCGGCATGCAAGGCGCTGCAGGGCGGTGAGGCTCGAGAGTGGGCTGAGATCGCTGACGCGGGTCCAGCCGCAGTGAAGGCTCTGCAGGGCGGTGAGGCCCGAGAGCGGGCTGAGATCGCTGACGCGGGTGTGGTCGCAGTGAAGGCTCTGCAGGGCGGTGAGGCCCGAAAGTGGGCTGAGATCGCTGCCGCTGGTCTTCCAGCATTTAAGGCTCTGTAGGGCGGTGAGGCCCGAGAGTGGGCCGAGATCGCTGATGCGGGTCCAGCCGCAGTGAAGGCTCTGCAGGGCGGTGAGGCCCGAGAGTGGGCTGAGATCGCTGACGCGGGTGGCGGCGCAGTCAAATTTCTGCAGGGCGGTGAGGCCCGAGAGTGGGCTGAGATCGCTGACGCTGGTGATGGCGCAGTCAAATTTCTGCAGGGCGGTGAGGCCCGAGAGTGGGCCAAGATCTGAAACCCCTCGGGCGCCTGTTATCCCTCCGGATTTACGATTATTGACCGTCAAAAATAGCTCGGTCGGATTGATCTCCCCGATGCACTCAGGAATTTCGATCAGCCCTTCAATTGCGAGGTCTAGTGCCTTGCCGGGCTGCCAAGCCTTGATGCGCCGGACAGCCTCTGCGTAGGCCTCTTTTGCTGTCAGCGTCCTCATTGCGCAGCTCCGGGCACAATCATTACAGCCCCCGCCACAAGGACGCAGAGTAGCATCAGGGCAGCGTAGAGGGTCCAGACCGACCAGCCAAAGGCGGATTGGCCGAGAGTTTGCTGTTTCGCAATCTCGTCGGGGATCTTCAGGCTCAGGTCTGCAGGGGTGTCGGGGAGGCGCACGATATCGTAAAGCCCCCGGTATTGCCGCTCGAGCGTGAGGTACTGGCCATCCAGCAGCCAGAAGACCGCCAGTAACGGCGCCCCTGCCATAGCCAGATACCACGTGTCGGTCGCTGCCGCCGTGGAATTGACCGCTGCTGTCACTGCCAGCGCGTAGCGCTTCATCGCGGCACTTTCCGAGGCCATCCGTGTGATGATCGCCTGGATGAACTCCAGATATTTGATCTTCTGGCTGCTCTGCTCAGCTGCTGGCTCGGTCATGCTCAAATCCCCCACGTGTAATGGAAAACAGGGTTATACAAGCCTGAGAGCATTTCCAAGATTCGCAGGATCTGGAAAACCATTGTTTCGCTGGGGCTTGCGTCTGACTGGCGGGTCTCGTTGCGAGACAGCTTTACAAGTCGCGCACGCGTCAGGTGTAGCTGAACAGATCATCTGCGCGGACAACGCCCTTGGCCAGGCCGATCCGCATGGCAGGCGTTTGATTGTCCGGGCCCTTCAGCATGTAGTTCTGATAGAAGCGCAGGATGTTCAGCATCTTCACGACCATCTCGGGATCGTAAAAGGCGTAGGCATACCACGTGCGTCCCGCATTGGAGGTCGAGGAACTGCCCCGCTCAAAGCCCGCCACACGTCGACGCAGGCGCGCAAAATAGGCATCCGCAGGATGGGTCGACCCTCGGCAGAGCAGCCGCGCCAGCGTCACCGCCGTATGCTGCGCCGAGCCGGTCCAGAGATAGATGGTTTTGTTCGGCTCGCCCTTGTTGTGGAAGGGCCACTTGAAGCCGTCAGTCTTCAATGCGCGAGCGCGCTCCTCGGGGGATGTCATCTCATCCGACTGCTCCAGCAGGATCGCGACCAAGGCCTCTTGTTCTGTCAGGGCGGGATGCTCTGCCCTGATCCTCTGGATGTCGTGGAAATAGGTTTCCCGAAGGTCCCTGTAGGCCCTATCACCAATGGCCTTATAGGCCTGCTTCTTGTCGTTGCTCAGGCCCTTCTCGAACTTGATCTGCGCTATGTCCACCCTTCCGCGGGTGACTTCGTTCACCATGAGCGCCGCAAGTGCAGGCGCGAGCACGCTGTCGGGATCGAGGCAGAACTGCGCGTGTCGGTAGCGATCGCCGATCAGTTTCTTCACATGCATCAGATGGCCATAAGCCGCGTAATCTGTCCGGACACGGCATCCGGTTCCCGGTAGCTTCAGGCCATTGCCGACCCAAAGGTCGTCCTGAGAAATGATGGTCGCATTCTGGCTCATCACCGAGCGTTCGTATTCGCGTTTGGACCAGAGCCGGGCCTGGCTGCGCATGGACAGCGGACGATCGAAATCCCCCACGGCTTCCATGTAATTGTCGACCTCTTCCGGGCTGATGTCCGGATCATAATCCAGCGTTGAGGCCAACACATACTGGCTGCCTTGATGCACGGTACATAGGTGTAGAAAGGGAATGATGCCCCGCCGTTCCCGCGCCGGCCAGTTCACGGTCAACACCTGCGCATCTGTTGCGAAAACAACAGACTTCCCGGCCAAGGCAGCCCCCAAGTCCGCCTCTCGCCGGTTTGCGAATTTTAGAACCTGCGCGTTCAGGAAATCGATCTTCGAATAGATATGGGCTGGTGTGACGTCGAGGATCTCTGTCAGCCTCGAGATCGAGGTCTTATTGGTCAGAGCCTTGAAAATAGAGATGGTCTCATGGGTTTTCTTGTGCCGGCGCGTGGGTTTGCCCAATGAAAACGTCTTTTTGCAGGCTTTGCACTGGGTCCGCGGATCGCCAGCGGCGGTCTTGCCAAAGCTCCGGTAGGACTTCGGTGCCAGATGAACGGGGATCCCAAAGTTGACGCAAGATGCGGTCTGACAACTTGCGAAAAACTTTTTCCTATACAGTCGTCCCAGACGCGCGTATTCCTCAAGCACAGCCTGATTTGACTTGAGGGTATGGAACGTCTGGCAGCTTGGGCACTTATAGGCCCGTTCAGCCCCCCTTCCGGTCACCGCGCCAGTATTCTCGAGGCCACGGCCCCGAGTGTCGAAGGGATCCGGCAAAATGCCGTACCGCTCACAGAGCGGGTTGCGACAAAAATTAACCGAAAACCCGCCCGGAGACCGTGGCAAACGCCGCGCTCGCCCTCCCGGAGAAATCTCCGGCCGTAAAACTGGCCGTTTTACCACCCCAAAACCACCTGAAGTCACTGATACACAACAAAAAAGTGCCGACACCGTAGCGTCGACACCTCAGAAGATCAACATTTATCCTAAGGGCTAGCCGCAGGGCCCCTTTGTTGTTTCTACAGACTTGCGGCGGTGCGCCTTAGTCAGTCGGTTCGATCCTCGGACGCGCGATCAGATTTTCGATCCAGTTCAACTGGCAGGGCAAGCAAACCCGCTTGAGATCGTACTTTGAGACCGCCAATTCGCGAGCATTCTTGCCCAAACGACTCGCAAGCTCTTTGTCTTCCAGCACGTTGCACACCTGATCCACCAAGGCGCCCTTGTCGAAGAAATCCACCAACTGCCCGTTGTGACCATCCACGATGACCTCTTTCACAGGGGCCACATCGCTTGCCACAATCGGCGCCTCGCTGGCCATTGCCTCGATCAGCGACCAAGACAAGACAAACGGATAGGTCAAATAGACGTGCGCGCTGGTGATCTGCAGCATCGTCAGGAACTTGTCGTAGGGAATCTTGCCAAGGAAGTGGACGCGCGCCCAATCCTCGTCGGGAATCTGCCCGCGCACCTGATCAATAAAGATCTGCTTCCAGGTTTGTCCTTTGGGCGGCGCGGCTCCATAGCTGACCCCGTCCCCGCCAACGATTAATACCTTGGCGTTGGGGCGGCGCTTCAGCAGTTCGGGCAGCGCCCGCATAAAGATGTGGTAGCCTCGGTATGGCTCGAGGTTACGGTTCACAAAGGTGACAACCTCGTCCTCTTTGCTGAGCGACAGCCCCTCAATCTCTAGACGCGCTTCGGAATTCGGGCCGATGGCATCTGTATCGATCCCGTCATGAGAGATGGTGATCTTGGTCTTGAGCGCGTCAGGATAGGTCGACAACTGAAAGCTGGTCGGACAGATGCCGGCATCCATGATCTCGTGATGCAGTCGGTTGTTTACGTTCTTCATCCGGATGCGCATGGGCTCTGTCGCCGCCTCGCGCGCTGGGAATTCGGGATCAAAGTTCATACCGCCGTCAGAAGACTGGTAGTAGAGCTCGCAGAACAAACCGAGGCGGGTGTTGGGCCACACGTCCTTCATGAACAGCGACTCGCCCCAACCGGGGTGCGCAATCACAGCCGCAGGGTTGAAGCCTTGTTTCTTCAGGTCCATCGCGGCGCGATACGCGCCCTCTGCGCGGTGCAATTTGGTGTCCATATCCAACAGCCATGGATGCACGTGTTGCGCCTTCGGAGCCTTGATCGTGTAGGGGATAATCTGGACACCCTGCCACTTGGTGGGCTTGTTCACACGCGGAGTCAGCGCCAATACACGGTGCCCTTTGGCCGCCAAAGCGGGCGCAAGGTGCTTGAACTGCCCGGGGAAGTTGTTGTGAATAAATAAAATGTCCATCAAGTACGCTACCACAATTCTGCCTAAATCAGAGATAGGCCGAAGAAACGCGACTGCACAACGGTAAATCCGTAAAAAAACAGGCTGCCTCTGGACCAAAAGGCCACACACGCCTATCACCCCGCGCAAGTATCGCATGATCGGGGTCCGTCTGATGTCACGCTATGAAGCCAACGCAATCGAAGCCAAATGGCAAAAATCCTGGGAAGAGGCCGGTGTGTTCACCGCCGAACGCAGCGACGACAAGCCAAAGTACTACGTGCTCGAGATGTTCCCCTATCCGTCGGGCCGCATCCACATGGGCCACGTGCGCAACTACACCATGGGCGACGTGATCGCGCGCTACAAGCTGTCCACCGGCCACAACGTACTGCACCCCATGGGCTTTGATGCCTTTGGCATGCCTGCGGAAAACGCGGCCATGAAGTCGGGCGGTCATCCCAAGGACTGGACCTATGGCAACATCGACGAGATGGTTGCCCAGATGAAGCCCATGGGCTGGTCGCTGGACTGGAACCGCATGTTCGCCACCTGCGACGTGGAATACTACGGTCAGCAGCAGGCGCTGTTCCTTGATATGCTGGAAGCGGGCCTCGTTTACCGCAAGAACGCCGTCGTGAACTGGGATCCGGTCGACATGACCGTTCTGGCGAACGAACAGGTGGAAAACGGCCGCGGCTGGCGTTCAGGCGCTCTGGTCGAGCGCCGCGAGCTGACCCAGTGGTTCTTCAAGATCAGCGATTACTCGGACGAACTTCTGTCCGCGCTCGACACGCTGGACAACTGGCCCGCCAAGGTGAAAACCATGCAGGCCAACTGGATCGGCAAGTCGCGCGGTCTGCAGTTCGCCTTCTCGACCGTGGACGCACCCGACGGGTTCGACCGCATTGAGGTCTACACCACCCGCCCCGACACCCTGATGGGCGCCAGCTTTATGGGCATCTCGCCTGACCACCCGCTGGCCAAGCAGCTGGAGCAGACCAACCCCGAGATCGCGGCCTTCTGCGAAGACTGCCGCCGCATGGGCACCACCGAGGAAGAGCTGGAAAAAGCCGAGAAGAAGGGCTTTGACACCGGCCTGACCGTGCGCCACCCGTTCGACACCTCGTGGGAGCTGCCGATCTATATCGCGAACTTCATCCTGATGGACTACGGCACCGGCGCGATCTTTGGTTGCCCCGCCCATGACCAGCGGGACTTTGAATTCGCCACCAAGTATGGCCTGCCCATTGCCCCTGTTTTCGTGTCTGCGGACGTGGAAGCGGACGGTGCAGATGAGTATTTTAAGCAAAAAGAAGAGGCCTTCGTCCCGATGAAATCGGAGACGGTCCGCTACATTCGCGGGTTCTGTGGCGCCGAGCTGCAAACCGGCGAAGATGCCGTCGCCGCCGCGATCGAATTCTGCGAGTCTCAAGGCGTCGGCCACGGGGTGACCAAGTTCCGTCTGCGCGACTGGGGTCTGTCCCGTCAGCGCTACTGGGGCTGCCCGATTCCCGTGGTGCACTGCGAGGCTTGCGGTGTCGTTCCCGAGAAGAAAGAGAACCTGCCGGTCAAACTGCCCGACGACGTGACCTTTGACGTGCCGGGCAACCCGCTGGACCGTCACCCCACATGGCGCAACTGTGACTGTCCGTCCTGTGGTGCGCCCGCGCGCCGCGAGACCGACACCATGGACACCTTTGTGGACAGCTCGTGGTACTTTGCCCGCTTTACTGCGCCGCGCGCCGACACCCCGACCGATGCGGCCGAGGCCGAGTACTGGATGAACGTCGACCAGTATATTGGCGGGATCGAGCACGCGATTCTGCACCTGCTGTATTCGCGCTTCTTTGCGCGCGCAATGAACATCACCGGCCACCTGCCCGAAAAGTCCAAAGAGCCATTCAACGCTCTGTTCACCCAAGGCATGGTGACCCACGCGATCTACAAAACCGAGGACGCTGATGGCCGCCCCGTCTACCACTACCCCGAAGAAGTGGAGACCAAGGATGGCAAGGTTGTCTTGAAAGACTCCGGCGCCGAGGTCGAGGTTGTGCCCTCGGCCAAGATGTCGAAATCCAAGAACAACGTGGTCGACCCGCTGGCGATCATCGACACCTATGGCGCGGACACCGCCCGCTGGTTCATGCTGTCCGACAGCCCGCCCGAGCGTGACGTGGAATGGACTGCATCGGGTGCCGAAGCGACCTACAAGCACCTGAGCCGCGTTTGGCGCATTGCCACCGATGCTGCAGCGGACGAAACAGCTGCGAACGATCAGGACAAAGCCCTGCTGCGCGAGATGCACAAGGCGATCCACGATGTGACCGCAGGCGTCGAAAGCTTTGGCTTCAACGCCTCGATCGCGAAGCTCTATGGTTTCACCAACACGCTGGCGAAATCCAAGGCAGGCGGTGATGCGAAGCGCGAGGCGACCAAGATCCTTGCGCAGCTGATGTCGCCCATCACCCCCCACTTGGCCGAGGAAATCTGGGCCTTGCTTGGTGGCACGGGTCTGATCGCTCAGGCCGACTGGCCAAAGTCGGACGAATCGATGCTGGTCGAGGACGAGGTCACCCTGCCCATCCAGATCAACGGCAAGCGCCGCGGCGAAATCACCGTCCCCAAAGATCTGGCGAAGGAAGAGGTTGAAAAGCTGGCCCTCGCACACGAAGCTGTTGTGCGTGCGCTCGATGGAAACGCACCGAAAAAGCTGATTGTTGTGCCGGGACGGATCGTCAATGTCGTCGTTTAACCTGACCCGCCGCACCTTTGTTCTGGGTGCGGCAATGACCCTGGGTCTGGCCGGATGCGGTTTGAAACCGTCTCTGGCGCCGGGCGGGGCTGCGCAGTCGCTGTTCGGGCGGCTGCGGGCGCGGGACCCCGAGAACCGGTTGGAATATCTGTTCGTGCGCCGGTTCGAAGAACGCGCAGGCCTGACCACGTCGGGCGATCTGGTGCTGACCTACGATCTGGACATCACGCGTTCGGCCCAAGGCATCACGTCCGAACAGATCACCAGCCGCTACATGCTGTCGGGCAAGGCCACCTATTCCGTCCGCCGCGCGGGCAGCGAGGCGTCCTTGGCCCACGGGTCTGTCACGGCCTTTACCGGCTATTCGGCCACCGGCTCGACCGTTGCGACGCAGGCCGCCCAAGCGGATGCCGCCGAACGTCTGGCCACCCAGCTGGCCGATCTGGTCGTCGCCCGTCTGACCGCAGAGGCCACGCGCCTGCAATGAAACTGTCTCCGCGCGACGCCAGCAGCTATATCGCGCGCCCTGACCCAGGGAGGCCGGGGATACTGCTGTACGGCGCAGACCCCATGCGGGTCGCCGACCGCCGGCAGAAAATCGTCTCTAACCTGATCGGCCCCGACGGCGAATCCGAGATGCGCCTGAACCGCGTCCAAGGCGCGGACGTGCGCAAAGACGGCGCGCTCTTGTTCGACGCTTTAAAAGAACAAGGTTTCTTCCCCGGCCAGCGCTGCGTGTTTGTCGAGGATGCGACCGACGGCTGTGCCAAACCCATTGCCGCAGCTTTAGAAGGCTGGCGTCCGGGCGATGCCGTTCTTGTGGTCACGGCAGGCCAGCTTGCTGCCAAATCTGCCCTGCGCAAAGTGTTCGAAAGCCACCCTCAGGCCTATGCGCTTGGCATCTACAACGACCCGCCGGGACGAGAAGAGATTGAGGGCATCGTGCGGGAATCGGGCCTCGACCTGCCCGACCGCGACGCGATGGACGGGCTGGTTGCGCTGGCCCAAACGCTGGAACCCGGCGATTTCCGCCAGACGGTTCAGAAGCTGGCCCTCTACAAATATGGCGACACCTCGCCCGTCACCGCCGAGGATATCACCGCCTGCGCCCCCGCCTCGACCGAGGCCGCGATTGATGATGTGCTCGATATCGTGTCGGACGGCCAGCCGCAAAAGCTTGGCCCCGTGATGCGCCGTCTCGAGGCTCAAGGCACCAAGCCGACCGAGTTGATGATCTTTGCCCTGCGGCATTTCAAAACCCTGCATGCCGTGGCCTCTGCCCCCGGCGGCCCTTCTGCTGGCATCGCTGCGCTCCGTCCTCCCGTTTTCGGCCCCCGCCGCTCGAAACTGGAACGTCAGGCCGGCCGCTGGCCCAGCCTGAAACTCCAAACCGCCATCGGGCTTTTGGTGGAAACCGACCTCAAACTACGCTCGGCGGGGCAAACCGCCCCCGACATGGCGCTGGTCGAACGCGCGCTCCTGCGCCTTACGATGCTGGGAAACAGCCGTTAATACCGCGCCGCGGCCAAGCCTGCCCAGCGCCCACTCGCCAGACACGCGGTCAGCAGATAGCCCCCCGTCGGGGCCTCCCAATCCAGCATCTCGCCGCAGGCAAAGACACCGGGCCGCTCCCGCAGCATCAGCTTCCCGTCCAAAGCGCTGAACCGCAGTCCCCCCGCGACCGAAATCGCCTCGTCCATTGGACGCGGCCCCACCAACGACAAAGGCAACCCCTTCAGCACCGGCGCCAGATCATCGGGCAAGGGCCGCGCGAATTCCTGTACCAAAGCCACCTTCACCGCCGGCATCGACAACGTCTTGCGCAGCCGGTTGGCCAGCGAATCCTTCGCCTTGCCCCGCGCCAAACGCTTGCGCACCTCATCCACGGACAAATGCGGCAGCAGGTCGACGCGCAGGTCCGCCCCCTCGCGGACCGCCCGCGAAACAGCGTAAATTCCGCCGCCCTCGACCCCACGCGCCGAGACAACGAACTCCCCACGCTCCACCTGATCCCCCGCGATCAGGGCCACATCCTTGACCGGCTCGCCAAAATGCTTGGCCATATGCTCGGACCAATCGACCAGAAACCCCATGTTCGCAGGCTGGAACGGGGCCACATCCCCCACATACTCCGCCCAAGCGCCATCAGACCCCAGCCGCGCCCAGCTCGCACCACCGCATGCCAGCACAGTCACACCAGCGCGCAACACGACACGCCCCTCAGGCCCATCGACCAACACGTCATCGCCATCCCAACCGGCCCAGCGGTGCCGCACCCGAATCTCGACCCCGTATCCGTCCAGCCGCCGCAACCAACTGCGCAACAAGGGCGAGGCTTTCATCACCTTCGGAAACACTCGCCCCGAGCTGCCCACGAACAACGGCACGCCCAGATCTTCGGCCCAGCCCATCATCTCGACCGGCCCAAAATCGCGCAGCGCCGGAACCAAAGGCTCCACCCCCGCCCCATAGGCCGCCACGAACGCCGGCATATCCTCGTCTTTGGTGATGTTCAGCCCCGACTTACCCGCCATCAGGAACTTGCGCGCCACGCTCGGCTTAGCCTCCAGAACAACCACGCGCCGCCCCTCGGCGCCCAGCATTTCGGCCGCCATCAGCCCAGCGGGTCCCGCGCCGATCACCAGCGCATCCACAACCTCGACCATGCCAGCCCCCTTGTTCCGAACAGAATTCGCGCCATGATTACTCACCGAGGCCCCGATGACACAAGAGCACCCCGATCCGATCTGCCCCCTTTGCGACCGCCCGATCCCACCGGACGTCCCCCAAAGCTTGCACCACCTGATCCCGCGCCTGCGCGGCGGCAAAGGTGGCCCGACTATCCTGATCCACCACATCTGCCACAAAGAAATCCACGCCGCGATCAGCGAAACAGAGCTCGCGCGCCACTACAACACGCCCGAATCCCTGCGCGGTCATCCGCAGCTGGCCAAATTCTTTGCATGGGTCGCCAAGCGCCCACCCGACTTCATCTCGAAATCCAAGGGCGGCCGCCGCAAACGCTAATCTCTTTCTTGGGTAAAATACCCCGGGGGTGAATTGGCCAACGGCCAAGAGGGGGCAGCGCCCCCCCCCTGCATCACTCGTCCAGTGACAACGTCCCCAAATGGGTCTCGCCCCGCTCGCGGGCCAGTGCCATCTGCTTCTGCCGCTCGCGGAACCGCGCCTTGTCCGCGTCAGACGTCTCGTCCGCGCACTGATGACAGCTCACACCCGCCTCATATTCAGGACGGTCCTTGTCCTCTGGTAGGATGGGGCGGCGACAGGCGTGGCACAACTCGTGCGGCCCTTCCTTCAACCCGTGGCCCACAGACACCCGCCCGTCGAACACAAAGCATTCACCTTCCCACGTGCTCTCTTCTTCGGGCATCTCTTCGAGGTACCGCAGAATGCCGCCCTTTAGGTGGTACACCTCGGGCACACCCTGCTGCAGCAGGAAGTTCGTAGACTTCTCGCAGCGGATGCCGCCAGTGCAGAACATCGCGACGCGTTTGTTGTGAAAGCGGTCCTTGTTCTCTTCCCACCACTTGGGGAATTCGCGGAAGGACTTGGTCATCGGATCGACCGCGCCCTCGAACGTGCCGATCGCCACCTCGTAATCATTGCGGGTGTCGATGGTCACCACATCGGGGCTGCGGATCAGCTCGTTCCATTCCTCGGGCTCCACGTAGTTGCCCACATGGGCCGTGGGGTCCACGTCGGGCTGGCCCATGGTTACGATCTCTTTCTTCAACCGCACCTTCATGCGGGGAAAGGGCGCCTTTTCTGCGGTTGCCTCTTTCCACTCCAGCCCCGCGCACCCGGGCAGGCTACGGATATGGGCCAGCACGGCGTCCAGACCATCACGCGGACCGGCGATGGTGCCATTGATCCCCTCTCGCGCAAGCAAGAGCGAGCCTTTGACATCCCCCGCATCACAGACAGCCTTCAAGGGTTCCTGAAGCGCGGCAGGATCGTCGAAACGGGTGAATTGGTAGAGAGCAGCAATATAATACATGGCCGATGCAATTATTCTCCTCTTTCATACGTATCAAGAGGCATGATTGACGACACGCCCTGTGCGACCTAGCCTAAAAGGTCAAAGAGATGGAAAAAATATGCTGAACGAAGACACCGCTCTGATTGTCATTGATGTTCAGAACGACTTCTGCACCGGAGGCGCCTTGGCCGTCCCCGACGGCGAGGCCGTCGTGCCCCTGATCAATGCCATGCTGCCAGACTACGGCGTGCGCGTCTTTACCCAAGACTGGCATCCATCGGATCACAGCTCTTTCGCCAGTCAGCATAGCGGCAAGCAGCCCTTTGAGACCGTCAGCATGGATTACGGGACCCAAGTCCTGTGGCCCGACCATTGTGTGCAGGGCACCCATGGCGCTGCGTTTCATGCCGACCTTCTCACGGATCCTGCCGATCTCATCATCCGCAAGGGTTTCAGGAAAAGCATCGACAGCTACTCGGCGTTTTTCGAAAATGACCAACAGACCCCAACTGGCCTAATGGGGTATCTTCGCACGCGGAATGTGCAAAAGGTCACGTTAGCCGGACTCGCAACAGACTTCTGCGTGGCGTATTCCGCGCTAGATGCTGCCCGGCTGGGGTTCGAGGTGACAGTCGATTTGCGTGCCTGCCGCGCGATCGATCTGGATGGCTCTTTGACAAGCGCTCTGTCTGACTTGGCGCAAAACTCTGTTCGGGTTGTGACCTAAAGGATCGATGTTCACAGCTTTTTAACAAGCTGCTTTGTTTGTCAGGTCCGGAACGTGAAAGACCAGATGCATGAGTGACGCAACCGCGCCGCAACCCTTTAACAAAGAGATACCAACCGACGAAGAAGGAAAGTTCCGTGGCTATGCCAAAGCCCGGGCGGACTTTTTGCATGTCCGGTTGGTGGTCGCGGCATGTGGCGCGCTGATCATCTACATCCCGCATTCGTGGCACTTTGCACTCATCACGGTCATTGCCGTCTGCCTTGCCGAAGCGCTGGACACGATCTCTTTGAACCAGTCGATCAAGCGTCTGAACAGCGGTGCACCCCTGCGCCCCGAGCTAAGATTCAGCCTGTACACCGCAGCGTTCCAAGCCCTTCTGTTCTCGGGAGTCGTGATTGGCGGGGCGATCCTACAGCCGCGCGTCACAATCGACATGTTCCTGATCTGCTACCTTTTCGCAGCAGTGATGAATGCAGGAATGCTGCTCTACTTCAATTCTGCCGCAACTTACCTGCGCCTGTTAATCTACGGCATAACGATGATCCTGATCATCTCGATGCGGTGGATGTATTTTGCCGGTGCCCCTGTGCTGGCCTACGAGACCGCCGCCACCTTGCTGTTGGCATATATCGCCTTTCGCGTGATCGACTTCGTCGAGAATAACTTCCGCGAACAAGAGCAGGACAAGGTCAACGCTCTCTCCCGTCAGAAATCAATGAAAACCCAGTTGGAGGTCTACGCCAACAAAGAAAGGCATCTGCTCCAGTTGGCTGCTGTGGCCAAGCACGCAAATGACTCGGTCATTGTGTTCGACAAGACCGGCCGGATTACATGGGTGAACGACGCATTCACCGAAATCACGGAATACCCGCGGGACGAAGCCATCGGCCGCCGCGCCGGTACGATCCTGAACGGCCCGATGACCTCGCCGGAAACCGTGGCCAAGATCGAGCACGCAGCGGCGACCCACAGCCCCCTGCGGATCGAAATCCAGTACTACACCAAATCCGGTGATCCGATTTGGGTTGAAACGAACCTCGTGCCTCTGCCCAGCAGTCCGGAAATGGATGGCGGTATGATCGCAATCGAGCGGAACATCACCAACTCCAAACTTCGCCAGAGCGAACTCGCCAACGCCATGCGCAACGCAGAACGGAGCGAGCGCGCCAAAAGCGAATTCCTCGCCACCACCAGCCACGAAATTCGCACACCGATGAATAGCATCGTGGGCCTGACCGATCTGCTGTCAGAACATGATCTCGACCCAGCGGCACGCGAATACGTGGTGGCCCTGCAAGACAGCGCACAGTCCCTTGTCCGGATCGTGAATGACATTCTGGACCTGTCGAAACTCGAAGCAGGTAAACTGAAAATCACGCCTTCCGTCTTCGAACCCGGCCACTTCTTCAACAAGCTCGACAACCTGATGCGCCCCCGAGCCGAGGCCAAGGGCCTGTCGCTCAGCATCGATCTCCCCGACGACCTTCCGCTCCTTTATGCGGACGAAGGGCGCATTCGTCAGATTCTGGTGAACCTGATCGACAATGCGATCAAGTTCACCCGTAGCGGCGGTGTCACTGTCGCGGTCCAAGGCGCCCGGATCGCCAACACCTGCCGCTTCTCGGTGGATGTGACCGACAGTGGTATCGGCATCTCGGAGTCTGGGATGCGCAGGCTCTTTGGCTATTACGCGCAGGCCGAGGATACGACCTCTCAGAAATATGGGGGCACGGGCCTTGGCCTTGCCATTTCGCGCCATTTGGCCCGCGAAATGGGCGGCGATCTGACTGCCGTGTCGCACGAGGGTCAAGGATCGTGCTTCTCGCTCTTCCTGCCCATTGCCTGCACCGACCAATCCCTCGAAGGTATCGAAGAAGTCACCCAGATCCCCGAAGCACCAACGGCCAACCTCGCGGAACGCACCATCCTCGTGGCCGAGGACAACGCCACCAACCGCATGTTGATGAGCAAATTCCTCGAAAAATGCGGCGCAGAGATTGTATTCGCCGAAGATGGCCAACAGGCCGTAGACCTCTTCTGTGCCAAGCAACCCGACCTTATCCTCATGGACATGCAGATGCCGATCTTTGACGGGGTCGAAGCCACAAGCCGTATCCGCGCACTGGACGCCCCCCAGCCCTATATCGTGGCCCTCACCGCGAACGCCCAAAAGGACGATCGCGACCGGTGCCTCAAATCTGGCATGGACGACTTCCTGACCAAGCCCGTGCGCAAGGTCGAACTGCTCGACACCATCTACAAGGTTCTGGCCGACCGGCCCATGATGGAAAAACCACTTTCATAACAAGGCGCGCCTAGCGTACACCTGTCCTGTTACCGCGACCGCAAGGGATCCGTACCATGGACATCGCCACCCGCGTCTATAACCACAAGTGGAAGATCGACCCCATCGTCCGGTCCCTGATCGACACGGATTTCTACAAACTGCTGATGTGCCAATCGGTGTTCCGCAACAAACCGGACACCCGCGTCGCCTTTAGCCTGATCAACCGCAGCAAAACCGTCCGCCTCGCCGAACTGATCGACGAAGGCGAGCTGCGCGAGCAACTGGACCACATCCGCAGCCTATCGCTATCCCGCGGCGAATCCACATGGCTGCGCGGCAACACCTTCTACGGCAAACGTCAGATGTTCCGCCCCGACTTCATGGAGTGGTTCGAAAACCTGCGCCTGCCCCCCTATCACCTCGAGAAAATCGACGGCCAGTACGAGCTGACCTTCGAAGGGTCGTGGCCCGAGGTCATGCTCTGGGAAATCCCCGCCCTCGCCGTGCTGATGGAGCTACGCGGCCGCGCCGTCCTCAACGAAATGGGCCGCTTTGAACTTCAGGTCCTCTATGCCCGCGCCATGACCCAGATGTGGGAAAAGGTGCAGCGCCTGCGCACCATCGACGGCCTGAAAATCGCGGACTTCGGCACACGCCGCCGTCATTCTTTCCTCTGGCAGGACTGGTGCGTCCAAGCCATGATGGAAGGGCTGGGGGACAAATTCACCGGCACGTCCAACTGCCTCATCGCCATGAAACGCGAGGTCGAGGCGATCGGCACCAACGCCCACGAACTGCCCATGGTCTACGCCGCGCTGGCCGAAACCGACGCCGAACTGGCAGAGGCCCCCTATCAGGTGCTGGCCGACTGGCACGAGGAGCATTCGGGCAACCTGCGCATCATCCTGCCCGACACCTACGGCACCGACGGCTTCCTGAAGCGTGCGCCCGACTGGCTGGCGGGCTGGACGGGCATCCGCATCGACAGCGGCGATCCGGCCTCTGGCGCCGAAACCGCCATCTGCTGGTGGCAAGACAGGGGCGAGGACCCCACGCAGAAACTGGTCATCTTCTCGGACGGGCTGGACGTGGACCAGATTGAATCCCTCTCCGCCCAATTCGCCGGCCGCGTCCGCGTCAGCTTTGGCTGGGGCACCCTCCTGACCAACGATTTCCGAGGGCTCGCCCCGAACGACGCCCTCGCCCCGTTCTCATTGGTGTGCAAAGCCGTCAGCGCCAACGGCCGCCCGACGGTCAAACTCTCGGACAACCCCGAAAAAGCGATGGGCCCCAAGGACGAAATCGAGCGCTACAAGCGCGTGTTCGGGGTTGGGGAGCAGGAGAGAAGAGAAGTTGTGGTCTAAAGTAAATATGAAGTTATAAGAAAAAGCGAACCGAAAAATAATAAAGTACTATCCACGCTACTAAAGTCAGAACGCCTTTCGTGCGTAGCCTCTTTTATGTTTCCATATAAGATCTTTAAGCTATCATTTTCCGGCAGACCTCGACCCAAACGCTTCAATTTATAACGAATAAACTGATCTCTAATCGCAGGAAGCGCAAAGAAAATGCCTGCCAACACTCCAAAAAAATCAGAGCAAGTAAAGTCCATCAGACTTCTTTCTCAAAAAAATCGACCTCTACTCCCTCGCTAGAAATCGATTGGATTTCCACCAAAATCTTAGCCAACTCAGCCTCCAGTAGTTCGACTTTCTCTTGAGTTTTCTCACCAATTTCGACGGTTAAGGCTTGCATTCTTTCAATCCGAGCTTGATGGAACGCACTAAGTTTCAGAAGGTTTACCCTTTGAACACCAGAAACGGTATCTGTGATGTTACTCACCGAGAAAGATTCCTCCTGAATCTCTGGAGAACTAACCGCAGCTTCCAATGAAATTTTTAAGTTATAACCAAGTGCGTTCGCATAGCGAAACAGAGATAATATGCCTATGTCTCCGGCACCACTTTCCATTTTACTCACGCCGGATGCAGAGACGCTAATTAGCGAACCTACTTCTTGTTGAGACATATTACGAAGTTCGCGAATCTTTTTTAACGCTTGGCGAATCTCTCGAGAACCCTTCTCAAAATCCTCAAACTTCCGCAATTCGACTTCGACATTCGGGTTCTCTTCAACCAATGCTTTTTCCAATTGGTCGAGAAACTCCATTCCTTCCGTTTTAGTATTCATCTTCATTGGTCTGCCTCCGGATCACACAAGGATCCAACTAGTTCGCGCGCGGTATTCCTATAAGTCTCCAGATCCTCTTTTGTTCCTGGATCGATCAGTGAAATCGGCGCGATTGATGTGAGAGCTTTTCGTCTCGTGTTGTATATACATATTGCGGCAACACAGCCTTCGTAAGCGATGCATCTCCAAGGCGGGCACACGATCAAGTTGTGCTCCCCGTCCACTGACACCAAGAACGTAGAATTGGCCTCGACATCTATGGCGGCGCTTTTCAACCGCTGGAACAGCAACGCAGCAGCCGCTGGATCTCTGTGCGCGAGTCCTAAGAGTCCGCTGGCAAAGCCTTCTTTCCACAGATCGATCAACCTTCTTGAGTTTGAATTCAATGTTACCCTCCATAAATGGCAAAAAATGAGCTATAAGTCAACACGATTTAAAACACGTAGTGACGCTAACATTTTGTTTTTTTATGACTTTATGGTTATAAAAATATCCGAATGGGTATAAAGTTCAAAGATCTTTATCAATGTTTCCCCTAAGCGCCTTAACCTCCCCCCGCTGCTTCTTCGCGTCCAGACGGCGGCGGACAGAGCCTTTGGTGGGCTTGGTGGGGATGCGGCGTTTGGGGACTTCCAGAGATTTCAGGATCAGCTCCACCAGCCGTTCGCGGGCGATCTCGCGGTTGCGGGCCTGACTGCGGGTGTCCTCGACCCGCAGGATCAGCGCCCCGTCCAAGGTCCAGCGGCGCCCAGCCAGCTTCTTCAAACGTCGTTTCACAGAGTCGGTCAGGGCGGGGCTGCGCTCGGCCTCGAAACGCAGTTCGACCGCCGTTGACACCTTGTTCACATTCTGGCCGCCGGGGCCGGAGCTGCGGGTGAACTGCTCGGTCAGTTCCCAGTCCTGAATTGTGATCTTGTCGTTTACACGCAGCACGGGTGCCCTCCGAACGTCATGACGTTTGCCATACGCAAACCATACGTGGGCCAGACGTGCAATTTGACAATGAAAAAGGGCCGCCGTGAAGCACTACGGTGGCCCTTCCGAAAGTTGCAGGAGGCGGGCGGTTAGGCCGACGCCAATCCGGTGAGTTTAGCGCCCAAGGGCTGCCCTAGACGAAAAACCCTCCGATTGTCCCGACACCTCGCTCCAATACCTTTCTCGACACTGGACCACCTCCTTTCAATATGTTGCTCCTATAGAAAAAGGTGGCACAGTTTCTTGTGATGTCAAAAAGAATTATTGGGTAGTCGCGTTCAACTTTCCGGTAATGATGCGAAACGGAACGAGAGCGATCAAAGCGACAGCAATTTTGACCATCCAGTCAGCCACCGCGAGCGTGACCCACAGAGGCTGGTCCGGCCCAACCGTCATAAAAGGCATAGAATCCAACGCCCAAGCGGTCGCTGCGTCCGAATCTGCCCCAAAACTGATCTGCGCCGAAAACGCGACAGTGAAAAACAGGGCCGTGTCGATCACAGAGCCCACAACGGTCGACGCCAGCGGCGCTTTCCACCAAACACCCCTGCGCAAACGGTCGAACACCGCAATGTCCAGAAGTTGAGCGGTCAGGAACGCAAAGCCTGATGCAACGCCAATCCGCAGGGGCACAGCGGGACCGAACTCTAGCATAACCTGGCTGCCAATCAGCGAGCATATGATGCCCGTGACAAAGCCAACCAGCACGACTTTGCGCGCCTCGGCGGCACCGTAGATGCGGTTCATCAGGTCGGTCACCAGAAACGCGATGGGATAGGTAAACGCGCCCCAGGTCAGCAGACCATCAAGGATCAGGAATTGAACGAGGATGTTCGAGGCAACCACAACGGCTGCCATGGCGATCACGCCAGGAAGGATACGGGTCATGATGTCGGTCCGTTTTTTGTCGAAGGTGACGGCAACTCGCGCCCACACAGGGGCGAACGGACCGCGCATAAGGGGAATCGCCCCCTTATGGCAAGCTCTCCTTTGGTTAACGGATGGTTAACGTGGCGAGAGAATAGCCGCGCATTGTCCTGGCAAGTCAGCAACGCGGATGGTGCGTTTAGGCTTGGGCTTGGGTGCGTTCGGGTTCGGCGGCGGCGGATTTAGGATGTTGTTCACCCATTGCTGCGCATCGGCGCAACCATCCCCAGCGGGCGGCGGGTCTTGGTTGATACACCCGGCCAGGCCAGCAGGACACGAGAGCCGCACATGGAAATGGTAGTGATGGCCCCACCACGGACGCACTTTGCGCAGCCAGGATTTGTTGCCCTTTTCCGCGTTGCACATGGCGACCTTTGCACCGGGAAACACAAAGATGCGTGCGGTACGCGGGTCCTTGGCAGCGGCCTTGATGACCTCCATGTGCTGGGGGGTCCAATTGCTATTGGTGTAAGCACCTGCAGAGCGGCGCATGGAGATTGACGAAATACTCTCGCGCTCCGCCACGCTCAGGTTGAGTCGTTTAGGCGGCAGCATCCAGATGTCTGCGTCCAACCCCATCTGATGGCTGGCATGTCCCGACAGCATGGGACCACCACGGGGTTGGCTCATGTCGCCGACATAAATGCCTTCCCATCCCGGCAAAGCCGCAGCTTTCCGGCTTAGGTCCTGAACAAAGTCCACCAACTCGGGGTGCCCCCAGTTCCGATTTCGCGACAGGCGCATCGCCTGCCATGTCGGACCGGTTTCGGCCAATTGCTCTGCGCCTGAGACGCAACCTTTGGCATAAGACCCGAACGCCGCAGGGGGCTGCGAAGATCCTCTCTTCTCGGCTCCAAACGCAAATTTGGCTACCTGATTCAGGTCCACCCCTTCGGCTGGTGTTTCGGAAAAGGCGATAGGTTGCGCGCGCACTGACGCAGAGGGGGCCGGATCATTTTCCGCCCCACCACACGCGCCAAGGGTCAGTGCAAACAGGGTGATTACGAGGCGTTTGACCATGATGCTGGATCTCCGTCTTTCTCAACGAAGCCTATCAGGAAGAGACCCGCGATAAAAAGAACAATCAGCGGCGTGACTCCGATTTGCTGACTTCCCGTCATGAGAGTAGCCGCCGCGATCAACATCGGCGCGAGGAAACTGGTCGCCTTACCCGCCAGGGCATAAAGCCCAAACGCCTCGGTCATCCGCGCAGGGTTCGCCTGCCTAGCCAGCATCGTACGGCTCGCAGACTGCAATACGCCGCCCGCGGCACCGATCAGCACCCCGACAAACATGAAGGCCTTGTCCGGTAGGGTGGAGCCTTCGGGCACAGGCACAAGCATCACAGAACTCCGAGAGATCGTGACCGTCAACACCGAGGCCACGAGCAGCACGATGATCGACATGATGATCACGGGTTTGGGGCCAAACCGCACGTCAAGCCGCCCCCCGAACCATGCAAAGATTGCCCCGGATATAATCGCCAGCAAGCCAAAGACACCGGTTTGCTGAACGCTCCAATCCAGCACCCCCGCCGCATAGATACCGCCAAAAACATACATCCCGTTCAAAGCGTCACGATACAACATCGAAGACGCCAGATAAGCTGCAAGAGACGGATGCTTGGGCAGGCCCCGCAAAGTCCGTCCCAGATCCTTGAGCGCCGCGGAAATCGCACCATTCGGCGCGCGGACAGGCTTTGGGTCGCGGACAAAGGCAAAGAACGGAATCATGAAGACCGCGTACCAGATGGCCGTCAGCGGCCCGACAAAGCGGGTGCCTTCGCGGGTGTTTGCATCCAGCCCGAACGCCGGATCTAGGCCCAAAAAGGTTTTGCCCGTGATCGCATTATCCGCAAACAGCGCCAGCACGATCACCAAAGCGATCAACCCGCCAACATAGCCAAAGGCCCAACCGTTGCCGGAAATACGGCCCACATCGTCCCGCTCACCAAGGTCAGGCAGCATTGAGTTAGTAAAGATCGTTGCAAATTCCATCCCGATCATGCCGACCGCGAAACTGGTCATCACAAAGACCAAATTGAAACTTTCTGGATTGGCAAACCAGAGGCCCGACGCGCCCAAAACGTACATGACCGAGAATACCCAGATCCATGTTCGCCGATTCCCCGAGGTGTCCGCCATCGCCCCCAGCACGGGCGCAAGAACGGCAATTACGATGCCAGCGAGCCCGACGCCAAAGCCCCAAGCCGTCTGGGCCTGAGCGCCGTCATTAAGCAGTTCTTTCATGTATGGCGCGAAAATGAACGTCACCAGGAGGGTGGCATACGGCTGGCTGGCCCAGTCAAAAAAGTACCATCCCCATATGCGCTTACGCACATTCTCAGTTGCCATCTGACCCATCCATTCTTGTTGCCTTGACAGAACAGAATTGGGGCGCGCAGTGCAAGCTATTCTTGCATAGGTGGCCAAGGCCGAACGGCCTCTGCGCTGATCCACGCAGCAACCCAATCGGGGATTGGCGGGCTTTCAGAGGGCACATTCATCGCCGCACAGACACGTTCAGGCGCGACGATGCCGTTTCGATCCGTCACAGCCGTGCGGTACAACACGTGGCTCGCGCATTCGCCGTTCGTCTTCCACATGCTTTGCTCGATGTAGATAAACTTGTCATCCCAACACAGGCCGCGACTGCGGATCGTAAACTTGTCGAACATACGGACGCGGCGGCGCCAGCGGACCGTCACTCCGGCCATCGTCATCAGCCAGCCCTCTTTGCGCAGCGCTTTCCACAGCGGGGTGCGCATCGCCAAGGGAATGCGGGCCAGATCATAGAGCGACAAGGACCGACCGTTGTTCAGTTCCATCCAGATATCGATGTCCCAAGGCCAACAGATGTGCTGCGTTTCCATCGTCTCGGTCAAACCGATGGGCGGCTGTTTACGCTGTTTTAGGACACCGTAGGCTAGACGAATGAATGGGTACATGGGGCTCTCCGTTCCGCATTGCAGCATGACGCGTGCAATTGTCGGGTCAACGCGCAACGTTGCGTCACGCGGCACCCTTGCCCTCGGGCGTTCGGTCGCCTACCTATTTTGCGATGAAATTTGACAGGATGCGCCGATGACTTCGCTTTACCAGATCCTCATGCTGATCCTCGACGTGGTGTGGTTCATCATGATCGCCCATATCATCATGAGCTGGCTGATCAGCTTTCAGGTTCTGAACCTGTACCAGCCTTTGGTGCGTCAGATCTGGGACGGCCTGAATCGTTTGCTCGAGCCGATTTATGGGCCGATCCGCAGCATCCTGCCTGCAACGCCAGGCTTGGACCTTGCGCCGCTGGTCGCGTTCATCATCCTGATCGCGATCCGGATCATCTTGCAGAACAACGTCGGGCTGTTCCTCTAAATCTGGGGGCTGCGGCCCCTTGCCTGCCGAGTCTTGGTGTTGGACAGTCGCGCCCACCTCGAGCAGTATCCCAGAAGACACCCCATGCAGCACGCACATGATCTGTTGCGGCAGGTATTCGGATTCGATGCCTTTCGCCCCGGACAGCAAGATATCGTCGAAGCCGTAACAGGCGGCCAGAATGTGCTGGCCATCATGCCCACTGGTGGCGGCAAATCCCTGTGCTTTCAGCTGCCGGCTTTGGTACGCGATGGCGTCACGGTGGTGATTTCCCCTCTGATCGCCCTCATGCGCGATCAGGTACGAGGGTTGCGCGAAGCAGGTGTTGGTGCAGGTGCCCTGACATCCGGCAACACCGCCGAGGAAAACGATGCTGTGATGGAGGCTCTGCACCGCGGCGAAATCAAGCTGCTGTATATGGCGCCCGAACGCCTTGCCTCAATGGGGACAGAGCGTCTGTTGCGCAACGTTGGCACCAGCTTGATTGCGGTGGACGAGGCGCACTGCGTCAGCCAATGGGGCCACGATTTCCGCCCCGACTACCTACGGATCGGTGAGTTGCGACAGGCTCTGGACGTGCCCTTGGCCGCCTTTACCGCCACAGCCGATGCCGAAACCCGTGACGAAATCGTCCAAAAGCTGTTCGCCGGTGTCCAACCCACCTCTTTCCTCCGCGGCTTTGACAGACCCAACATCCATCTGGCCTTTGCTGCCAAAGACAGCCCGCGCAACCAAATCCTGTCCTATGCCGCCGCACGACGGGGCCGCTCTGGTATCGTCTATTGCGGGACACGCGCGAAAACCGAAGGGCTCGCCAAGGCCCTGCGCGACGAAGGACATCTGGCCTGCCACTATCACGGCGGGATGGAAGCCGACGACCGCCGCGATGTGGAACGCCGCTTCCAGCAAGAAGACGGTCTGATCGTCGTCGCCACTGTCGCCTTCGGCATGGGGATCGACAAACCGGACATCCGCTGGGTTGCCCACGCAGACCTGCCCAAGTCCATCGAAGCCTACTATCAGGAAATTGGCCGCGCTGGCCGTGACGGCGCCCCAGCCGAGACATTAACCCTGTTCGGTCCTGACGACATCCGCCTGCGCCGCAATCAGATCGACGAAGGGCTCGCACCACCTGAACGCCGCGCTGCCGACCATGCCCGCCTGAATTCGCTGCTCGGACTGGCCGAAGCTGTCACGTGCCGCCGCCAGTCCCTGCTGTCCTATTTCGGCGAGGACAGTGGACCTTGCAGTAATTGCGATCTGTGTGACCAGCCGCCAGAGACCTTTGATGGCACCGAAGCCGTGCGCAAAGCCCTGTCCGCGATCCTACGCACGGGCGAATATTTTGGTTCGGGCCATCTGATCGACATTCTGACCGGCAACGCGACAGAAAAAGTCCGCGATCGCGGGCACGACGGCCTACCGACCTTTGGCGTGGGCAAGGAATTCGACCGTCGCGGCTGGCAGGCTGTGTTTCGCCAGATGATGGGCCATGATCTGGTGCGGCCCGATCCTGAACGCCACGGTGCCCTGCGCATGACCGATCCAGCGATCCCGATCCTCAAGGGTGAGCAATCCATCACACTTCGCCGCGACACAATATCTGTCACGTCACGCAGACCCGCCATCAAGATGATGGTGTCCGAAGAAGACATGCCTCTACTGTCCGCGCTCAAGGCCAAACGCCGCGCATTGGCCGAAGCCGCAAGCGTGCCCGCTTATGTCATCTTCAACGACAAGACCCTGATCGAGATGGCAGAGCGCCGTCCATCGAACCTTGACCAGATGGCGCGCATCTCTGGCGTTGGGGCGAAAAAGCTGGAACGCTATGGGACAGATTTCCTCGAAGTCATCAACGGCGAGGCGGCAGCCTTGCACCCCAGCCGACGGAAATTGGCAGGCCGTAGCGCTGCGAACCTCTACGACGCATTGCTAGAGGCGCAGGCCGATCTGCTACGGGGATCAGACGGATTGGACAAACCGCTGAGTTGCTCTGCCTCGCAGCTTGCCAAAATCGCGGAACTCCGCCCTCGGGACAATCAAACACTGGTTCGACTGCTCGGGGATCGCCGTGCCGAAAGATTTGGCGAAGCATTTCTGGACGTCCTACGGGAGGCGGGCTAAATCCGAGCGAAAGACTAAGGAGACAGAGATGCTGGCCGTTCTATCCCCCGCTAAAAAGATGGACATGGAGCCCCGCGACGGCGCCACAACCACGCCCGATTTCTGGGACAGTGCCGTAGAACTGGCAGGCGTAGCCCGCGATCTGACCGCCGCCGATCTGTCCAAGCTGATGCACATCAGCGACAACCTCGGGAAATTGAACGAAGAGCGTTTTGCCAATTTCGGCGAACAAGGGCGCAAGGCCGCCGTCTATGCCTTTGCCGGTGACACCTATCAGGGTCTAGAAGCCAAAACTCTAGACGATGACGCCATGCGGTGGGCCGACGACCATCTGCGGATTTTATCCGGACTTTACGGGGTATTGCGTCCGCGCGACGCGATCGAACCCTACCGCCTAGAGATGGGCAGCCGCCTGAAAAACCCGCGCGGCAAGAACCTGTATGAATACTGGGGCCCACGCCTGTCTGAAGCGTTGAATGCTCAGGCGGAAGCTGCCGAAACAGATGTTCTGGTGAATTGTGCCAGCCAAGAATACTTTGGCGCTGTTGACCAAAAGGCTTTGAACCTGCGCATCATCACGCCCGTTTTCATGGAAGAAAAAAACGGAACGCCCAAGATCGTCAGCTTCTATGCCAAAAAGGCGCGTGGCTCGATGGCACGCTATATGATGGAAAACCGTCTGACCGATCCAGCCGCGCTGCGCGACTTTGACGTCGGTGGATATGTCTATCAGCCCGACTTGAGCGAAGACGACAAGCCGGTATTCGTGCGCCCCGCCTCCTGAAGCGTTTCTCTGCGCTGGTCGATCTGCTCCAGAACCTCTGCCTTGCGCAGGGGTTTTGTCAGATAGTGATCGGCCCCTGCTGCGATCATTTTCTCCCGATCTTCGGGCAGCGCATGGGCGGTCATCGCGATCACAGGGGTCCGCGGCCAACCCTGCGCCTCTTCCTCATGGCGGATTATCCGTGTCGCCTCCATCCCGTCCATGCCGGGCATCGAGATATCCATAAAGATCAGATCAGGCCGAATTTTCGGGAACAGATCGACCGCCTCGGCACCATTGTCGGCAAACGTCAGCTCGATTCCCGCCGCTTTGACCATCTTGGAAAAGACGAGTTGGTTGGTTTTATTGTCCTCGGCAGCAAGGACGCGCAGAACCATCTGCTCGGTCGGCACCGGTGGCTCAGGCACGACGGCAGGCGCGGGGGCGGTCTCGGCGATGTCTTGCAAGGTAGCATACAGGAATTCACGGGGGATCGGCTTCTGCAGGATGCGCTTGAACAGGTGCTTTGAAGGATCGTTCGCCGCCGCCCCAGGGTTTGATGACAAGAGGACCATGGGCAACCGGATGCCCGTATCCTCTAGGGCCTGCGCGAGCTCCAGCCCGTCCATCCCCGGCATTCGGTGATCGGTCAGCAGGATATCAAACTCCTGATCCGCCTGAATCGTGGCGAGTGCGGCCGGCCCGTCCGCAACGGCGGTAACCTCTACTCCCATCAGCGAAAGCTGCTTTTCCAGAATGCACCGGTGTCCTTGTTCGTCGTCCGCGACCAAAGCTCTGCGAATGCGCTCACCAATCGCAGGCGGCGCGGGCAGTTCCCCGTTTTCGGGCAGAGGCAGGCGGAAGCCAAAACATGTTCCCTTGTCAGGTTCGGATTCGCACCAAAGCTCGCCTTGCATCATGTCGATCAAGCGGCGCGTAATGGCCAACCCAAGGCCTGTGCCTTCGAATTTGCGGTTCCTGTCATCCTCGACCTGATTGAACTCGCCAAAAATGTGCTCGATCATTTCGGGCAGAATGCCGATGCCGGTGTCTTCGATCAGGACGTGGATGTTGGATTTCTTGTCGTCTTTGTGGCCAGTGACGCGTACCCGCACGTGACCCGTTTCCGTAAACTTCACAGCATTCCCGATCAAGTTCGTGAGAATCTGCCGGATACGGCCGGGATCGCCAACGAACTGGGTCGGCATAAACAGATCATAATCCAAGAGCAGCGCCAGCCCCTTTTCCCGCGCTTTGGGTTGCAAGAGCATCAGGATCTCGTGGATGCAGCGCTCCAGATCAAAGGTGACAGCGTGCAGAGCCATCTTGCCCGCTTCGATCTTGGAGTAATCCAGAACGTCGTTAATGATGACAAGCAGTGCCTCGGCGGAATTGCGGATCGTATCCACATACAGTCTCTGTTCGTCATCGAGCTGCGTGTCACCAAGCAGGTCCGCCATTCCCATGACACCGTTCATCGGCGTGCGGATTTCGTGACTCATGTTCGCCAAGAAGCTGGATTTCGCCCGAGAGGCTGCCTCGGCTCGGACTTTGGCATCCTTGAGTTCGGCTTGGTTTTTCTTGGTTTGGGTAATGTCCACGCGCAGACCCACACGGCCACCATCCGGCGTTTGATGCTCCAGGATGCGCAGCCAACGCCCGTCGCTCATCTGCTGCTCGCGCTCGGCACCCGTCCGGTGATGCGACAGCCGCGCCTCCAGCCACTCTTTCTCGTGTCCCAGAGCCTCGGCGTATTGTCCGCGATCCAATCCAAAACGCAAAATCTCTTCGAACGAGGCACCGGGCACCAACGCTGGCGCCGTGTCCGCATAATATTGCCTGAACGTGTCGTTACAGGTGATCAGGCGGTCATCTTGGTCGTACAGGATAAAGCCGTCCGGAACCGAATGCACAGCAGCCCAAAGCCGCATCAGATCCGTCACGTCGACCCCAAGGGTCACCATACCACCTTGGGGCGTCCGTTGATCCACCAGCTTGATGAACTGGCCATTCCAGAGACGGAGAACCTCTGGCTCGGTCGCTTGGGATTGCCATCTTTGGATCATCCTCTGACACCAATCCATGGGCGTCTCACCCTGCAAATCCACAGTGCCCTCGAACGCAAGCGCATGGATGATACCGGTGTAGCTGACCCCTTCTTGGATCTCGGCCAGTCCGTCAAAAATCTGCAAATAGGCACGATTGGCAAGGATCAGCCGCGCGTTTTCATCAAACAGCGCAAAGCCGTCCTGCACTGCTTCGATCGCTTGCCACAGACGCATTTCTGCGACCTCGGCCTTGGTCATCGCGACACCTAGGTCGACCAGAACACGGCTGTGGTCTTTGCGGATCGTCTCGACTTCATTGCGGGTTTCGGCAAGGTCGGCGGACAAGGCCTCGGCATGACGCCCCAACTTGCGATTGGCCGCACTCAACTCTTCCTGCTTCATCTCGAGCAAGCGTTCCGCCGCCAGTCGCGCGCGTCGTTCCTGAGCCAGTCTGGAGGCCAGATCCATGAGCCGATTCCCTGTTCCGAATAGGGGCAACCTGACGGAACAGGGTGAATAGGCTCTTAAATTGCGGTGACTTTAGCGTTCAATCGCCAGCGCAATGCCCTGCCCGCCGCCGATACACATGGTGATCAGGGTGCGCTTGCCGCCAATCCGCTCGAGTTCGTACATCGCTTTGACGGTGATAATCGCGCCAGTTGCGCCAACCGGATGACCCAACGCTATCGCGCCCCCGTTCGGATTCACCTTGGCCGGATCAAGTGCCAGTTCGCGGTTCACAGCGATGGCTTGCGCGGCAAAGGCCTCGTTCGACTCGATGACGTCGAAATCATCGACAGTCAGTCCGGTTTTCGCCAACAAGGCTTGCACGGCAGGGACAGGGCCAATGCCCATCACCTCAGGGCGTACACCTGCGTGGGCATAGCCGATGATGCGCGCCCGAGGCGTCAGGCCCGCGGCAGTTGCTGCCTCTTCTCGCGCCAGAACCAAGGACGCCGCGCCATCATTCAAACCACTCGCATTGCCTGCGGTGACAGAGCCATCCTTGCGGAAGGCGGGGCGCAGTCCGGCCAGCGTTTCCAATGTGGTCGCCTTAGGGTGCTCATCGGTGTCAAAGGGGACCAACTCGCGCTTGCGCTTCACCTCGACCGGCACGATTTGATCTGCGAAATAACCCGCTTCGATTGCGGCGGCTGTGCGGCGTTGGCTTTCGACCGCAAAGGCGTCCTGATCTTCGCGGCTCACGCTATGCTCACTTGCCACGTTTTCAGCGGTGATCCCCATGTGCCCCGTGCCAAAAGGACAGTTGAGCGCCCCCAGCATCATGTCCTGCGCCTGCATATCCCCCATTTTGGTGCCCCAGCGCGCGCCGGGCACGATGTAGGGCGAACGGCTCATACTCTCGGCACCGCCCGCCAGCGCATAGTCTGCATCCCCCAGCATCAGCGATTGCGCCGCAGAGATAATGGCCTGCACACCCGATCCGCAGAGCCGGTTCACGTTCATCGCGGGCACGCTGTCGGGAATACCCGCATCCATCGCAGCGACGCGCGACAGGTACATGTCGCGCGGCTCGGTGTTGATGATGTGGCCATAGGCGACGTGACCGATCTGCTCCGGCGCGACGCCAGCCCGCTCCATCGCCGCTTTGGCCGTGATTGTCCCCAAAGCCGCTGGCTCGATCCCCGCCAAGCTGCCGCCGAACGTGCCAATCGCGGTGCGTGCGCCGCCTAGAATTACGATACCTGTCATGGGTGCTCCCTCCCCCTGTGATTGCAGGTAGGTTAACCCTGCAAAGAGCAGCATGTCATAAAAACGTGGGGTCATATTTCGCGGCAGGATCGCTTGACTTGGCGCCCGCGCAGGGGCTTAGTTCCGCTATGACGGATGAAGCCTCCACCCCCGATACCGAAGTCCTCTCCCTTCTGCCCACCCGCCTGCGCGCTGCGCGTCGGGACAAGGGGCTGTCGCTGGATGCGGTCGCCAAACTGTCAGGCGTATCGCGTAGCATGGTCAGCCAGATCGAGCGCGGGGAATCCAGTCCCACCATTGCGACCCTGTGGAACCTGACGCGCGCGTTGCAGGTGGATTTCGCAGGGCTGCTGGAAGGCGTGGATGAGCCAGCTGGCATCGAAGTGCTACGTAACGCGAACGTCCCGCTGATCGCCAACGCGGGCCAAGGATGTTCGATTCGCATTCTGTCCCCACCCGAGGAAGTCGGCCGCCACGAAGTCTACGACATCCGGTTTCAGGACAGCGGGATTCTGGACAGTGCCCCGCATAAACGCGGAGCGCGGGAACATTTGACCGTCATTAGTGGTAATGTTCGTATCAAGGCGGGCGACAAGGTCGAGATGCTCGGACCCGGAGACACGGCCCGTTACCCGGTCGACCAGCCCCACACGATCAGCGCCGAGGCTGGCCCTGCACAGGTGTTTCTGGTGGTTCAGGATGCCTAATTCCGTCGTGCAGTCGCGAATTTCTGATATCACGGAAATTTTCCCTTAAAGCAGATTTCCGGTATTTTGGAATTCCGTCCGTCATGCTACCTTTGTGGAAACACGGAGGTGATTCATGACGACCGCATTTCTGAACCAGATCACAGAAACCCTGCACGAGATCGAAAAAGACGGTCTGTATAAACGGGAGCGGATGATCACTTCGCCCCAGTCCGGTTGGGTGTCTGTGGGCGATCGCAAAGTGCTGAACCTGTGTGCGAACAACTATCTGGGGCTTGCGGACCACCCCGACCTGATCGCCGCCGCCAAGGGCGCGATGGATGATCACGGGTACGGCATGGCCTCGGTCCGGTTCATCTGCGGCACGCAGGACCTGCACCGAGAACTGGAGCATCGGCTGGCAGACTTTCTTGGCAAGGACGACGCGATCCTGTTCACCGCCTGTTTCGACGCGAACGGCGCGCTGTTCGAACCTCTGTTGGGCCCCGAGGACGCCATAATCTCGGACGCGCTGAACCATGCGTCGATCATCGACGGCATTCGGCTGTGCAAGGCGCAGCGCTACCGCTACGCCAATTCCGACATGGCGGATTTAGAGGCCAAACTGATCGAGGCTAAAGAGGCCGGTGCGCGTCACATCATGATCGCCACTGACGGCGTCTTCAGCATGGACGGCTATTTGGCCAAGCTGTCCGAGATCACGCATCTGGCTGCCCAATACGGCGCGGTGGTCATGGTGGACGACTGCCACTCGACCGGCTTTATGGGCCCAAAGGGCGAAGGCACCGCATCGCACCAAGGGGTCGACGTCGATATTCTGACCGGCACCTTGGGCAAGGCTTTAGGCGGCGCTTTGGGCGGCTACATTGCAGGCCCCCAGCCTGTGATCGACCTGCTGCGCCAGCGCGCGCGGCCCTATCTGTTCTCGAACGCGCTACCGCCGTCTGTCGTGGCTGCGGGGATCAAGGCGCTGGACCTTGTGGAACAGGGCGACAACCTGCGGGCTCAACTGTTCGAGAATGCCAAATACTGGCGGGCGGGGCTGACCGATCTGGGTTTTGACCTGTTGCCCGGCGAACACCCCATCATCCCCGTCATGCTCGGCGAGGCGCAAAAGGCCCAAGACATGGCGAACGCCCTGTTCGAAGAGGGTGTCTACGTATCCGGCTTCTTCTTCCCCGTAGTGCCCAAGGGCCAAGCCCGCATCCGCACCCAGATGAACGCCGCCCTGACCCGCGATGATCTGGATTTCGGCCTGAGTGCTTTCGCCAATGCGGGCCGCAAGATCGGAGTGATCGCATGACCCGCCCCAACACCATGAGCGCGCTGGTTAAGGCGCAGCCTGCTGTTGGCCTCTGGCAGGAACAGCGCCCTGTTCCCGAGATTGGTCCCGATGACGTGCTGATCCGCGTCAAGAAAACCGGCATCTGCGGCACCGACATCCATATCTGGAACTGGGACGCGTGGGCGCAGAAAACCGTTCCTGTCCCCCTGATCACGGGCCACGAGTTCGCTGGCGAGATCGTCGATATGGGCCGCAATGTCGAAGGGCTATCGATCGGCCAACGTTGTAGCGGCGAAGGGCACCTGATCGGCAAAACCAGTCGCCAAAGCCGCGCGGGACGTTTTCACCTCGACCCTGAAACGCGGGGGATCGGGGTGAATGAACAAGGTGCCTTTGCCGAATACCTACGCCTGCCCGCTTTCAACGTGGTGCCCCTGCCCGACGAGATTAGCGATGACATCGGGGCGATCCTCGATCCCTTGGGCAATGCTGTGCACACGGCGCTGAGTTTCGATCTGTTGGGCGAGGACGTGTTGATCACCGGCGCGGGCCCCATCGGGATCATGGCTGCCGCGGTCGCCCGCCATGCCGGTGCGCGCCATGTGGTAATCACGGATATAAACCCCGACCGTCTAGCGTTAGCCGGTCAGGTCGCTGACATCACGCCAGTGAACGTCGCCGCAGAAGATCTGCAAAGCGTGATCGCACGGCTCGGGATGAAGCAAGGATTTGACGTCGGCCTAGAGATGTCCGGCAACCAGCAAGCCCTCGACCAGATGGTAGAAGCACTGGTGATGGGCGGGCGGATTGCCTTGCTCGGCATCCCGCCGGGCAAGAGCCCGGTGGCTTGGTCTCGAATCGTTTTCAAGGCGATCACAATCAAAGGCGTCTATGGCCGAGAAATTTTCGAGACGTGGTACAAGATGATTGCGATGCTGCAAAACGGGCTCGACGTGAGCCGCGTCATCACACACCGGTTTGCGAAAGATGACTACATTCAGGCCTTTGAGATCATGCGATCAGGCAAGTCCGGAAAAATTGTTTTGGACTGGACATAAGGCCCCTCGAAATCCGCAATCTCGCGCGTGCAGCATGCGATATTTTTAGGTCGGAACCTTTGGAGTAGTGTGAAGTTATCAGACTGAGTGACTGATTTTCAGACTGCTCTGCCGACAGCCTGACCCGCAATTTGCGCGGCACGGTGGCAATTCCCGCGATTGCGGGCTGCATCGCCCCAACGATGCCATGTAGTTAAAGACCTTTGAAATCAAAGGGGGAGAGTTGCGAAGCCTCTCCCCCTTTCTTTTACTCGACCGTCACACAAGGCCGCACAGGCACGCGCCCCTCTTCGGTCAATTGCCAGATGTCTCGCCCCTCGACCACGACGACCGAAATCGGTCCGCCATACGCGGCGCCTGTGTCAACATCGATACGGTTCCCGAAATGCGTGATCCGATCCAAGTGCGTGTGGCCATGCAGAATTAGGGGACCAAAGCTGTCTTTGTGCTCGTGAAACGGGCCACGAATCCACACCAAGTCGTCCTGCTCCTGTTGTTCAAGCGGCACCCCGGGGCGCACTCCGGCGTGGCAAAAGAAGACCTCGTCAGTCGGGTAGTATTCTCGCAAGCCGGCGATGAAGTCCAAATGCTCAGTAGGCACTTTTGCGCGGCCTTCGGCGTGGATTTCGTGGATCGGGCGGTCTTCGGACACATCGACACCATAGGACGCCAGCGTTTTGCGCCCCCCGATATTGATATCTTGCATCAGCCAATGCAGATCGTGGCGCAAAGGGTCAGGTTGCTCGACCGGTTGCAGAAAGTGCCACATCATGCGGTCGTGATTGCCCAAGAGATTGATCCAAGGTTTTCCCTCTGCCTCCCCGGCCATCAGGTAATCCAACACGCCGCGCACATTTGGTCCGCGGTCGGCGTAGTCCCCCAGATGGATCACTGGCGCGCTCGTATCTCCGATCCGCTCGCGGTCCAACTCAATCAAGCGGTGCACGCCTTGCAGTTTGTCCAGATGACCGTGGATATCGCCAATCGCGTAGCAGCGCATGAAACCTCCGAAATGAAAAAGCCTGCCGCATTTCTGCGGCAGGCCGATCTCTAGCACACCTAAATGGCGATTACTTGACGTCGAATTGAAGCGGCTTGACCTGCTTGAATTTTCCGGTGCCTTTCAGCGCGCTGACAACAGTCTCGTCGATCGGTGCATCGACATAGAGCAGAGCGATTGCTTCGTCGCCCGATGCCTTACGGCCAAGGGTAAAGTTCGCGATGTTGACGCCGTTCTCACCCAGAACACCACCCAGAGTACCGATGATACCCGGTACGTCGTCGTTGGTGGTGTAGAGCATGTGCTCGCCGATCTCGGCGTCGATGTTGATGCCTTTGATCTGGATGAAGCGGGGCTTGCCGTCGCTGAAGACGGTGCCTGCGATCGAACGCTCACGTTTCTCGGTGACAACGGTCACTTTGATGTAGCCTTCGAATGCGCCCGACTTGTCCTGCGTGGTGGTCGAGATTTTCACACCGCGCTCTTTGGCGATGACCGGTGCGGAAACCATGTTCACGTCAGGGTTAGTCGCCTGCATGATGCCAGCCACAACAGCCGAGGTCAGCGCGTCTGTGTTCATGTCAGCCGACACACCGTCGTACAGAACGTTGATCGCGGTGATCGCTTCGTCGGTCATCTGGCCGATGAACGCACCTTCGTGACCAGCCAGTTCGATCCAGGGGCCCATGACCTTGGCTTCTTCGGCAGTGATCGAGGGCATGTTCAGCGCGTTTTCAACAGCGCCGGTCAGAAGGTAGTTCGACATCTGCTCGGCGACCTGAAGGGCGACGTTTTCCTGTGCTTCGGTGGTCGATGCGCCCAGGTGAGGGGTGCAGACTACGTTGGGCAAGTTGAACAGAACGTTCTCTTTTGCGGGCTCTTCCGCGAACACGTCGAACGCCGCGCCAGCCACGTGGCCGGACTTCAGCAGTTCTGCCAGAGCCCCTTCGTCAACCAGACCGCCGCGGGCACAGTTGATGATGCGAACGCCCTTCTTGGTCTTCGCAAGGTTCTCTTTGGACAGGATATTGCGGGTGCCGTCGGTCAGAGGAACGTGCAGAGTGATGAAGTCAGCGCGCTTCAGCAGGTCTTCCAGTTCCACTTTCTCGACCTGCATCTTTTCGGCTTTTTCTTCCGACAGGTAGGGGTCGAATGCGATGACCTTCATCTTCAGGCCGCGGGCACGGTCGCACACGATGCCACCGATGTTGCCTGCGCCGATGACGCCAAGGGTCTTGCCGGTCAGCTCAACGCCCATGAACTTGGACTTTTCCCACTTGCCCGCGTGGGTCGATTCCGACGCTTCGGGAATCTGGCGGGCAACAGCGAACATCATAGCGATGGCGTGCTCGGCAGTGGTGATCATGTTGCCGAAGGGTGTGTTCATGACGATCACACCTTTTTTCGACGAGGCTTCTTTGTCGACGTTGTCAGTGCCGATGCCTGCGCGGCCAACGACCTTCAGGTTGGTGGCATGCTCGAGCAGCGAAGGCGTGACTTTGGTCGCCGAACGAATGGCCAGACCGTCATACTCGCCGATGACTTCGGCCAGCTTTTCTTTGTCCTTGCCCAGTTCGGGCATGAAGTCGACGTCGATGCCGCGATCGCGGAAGATCTGGACGGCGGTTTCGGACAGCTTGTCGGATACGAGAACTTTGGGAGCCATTTTGATGGTCCTTTGATCTGAGAATTCTATGAGGATGTTCGGGGGCGATACAGCACCCCCAAAAGGGAAAGCTTAGGCTTGCGCTTCGATTTCAGCTTCGAAGGCCCACTCGAGCCAAGGCATCAGAGCCTCAACATCAGCGGTTTCCACGGTGGCACCGCACCAGATACGCAGACCTGCGGGCGCGTCACGGTATGCACCGATGTCCAGCGCAACGCCTTCTTTTTCCAGACGCTTTGCGACGGCCTTGGCGAATGCAGCGCCGTCCTGAATGCGGTCGTCAGTGAACTTCAGGCAGACCGAGGTGTTCGAACGGTTTTCGTCGTTCACGGCCAGGTTCGCGACCCAGTCTTTCTGCCCGCAGAAGTCCCAGATGACTTTGGCGTTTGCATCTGCGCGCGCCATCAGAGCAGGCAGGCCACCGATTTCGCGAGCCCAATTCAGAGCAACCAGATAATCCTCAACAGCCAGCATCGAGGGGGTGTTGATGGTCGCGCCGGTGAAGATACCGTCGATCAGCTTGCCACCTTTGGTCATGCGGAAGATCTTGGGCAGGGGCCACGCGGGGGTGTAGCTTTCCAGACGCTCGACCGCGCGGGGGCTCAGGATCAGCATACCGTGGGCCGCTTCGCCGCCCATGACCTTCTGCCAAGAGAAGGTGGTCACATCCAGCTTGCCCCAAGGCAGGTCCTGCGCAAATGCGGCCGAGGTGGCATCGCAAATGGTCAGACCTTCGCGGTCGGCGGGGATCACGTCGCCATTGGCCACGCGCACGCCCGAGGTGGTGCCGTTCCAAGTAAAGACGACGTCGGTGTTGTAGTCGATGGACGCCATGTCAACGATCTCGCCGTAGCCGGCTTCTTTGACCTCTGCGTCGATTTTCAGCTGCTTGACCACATCGCTAACCCAGCCAGCGCCAAAGCTTTCCCAAGCAACCATAGTTGCCTTGCGGGCACCCAGAAGCGACCACATGGCCATCTCTACCGCACCAGTGTCGGATGCGGGAACGATGCCGATTTTGTAGTCAGCGGGGATGCCAAGAATGTCACGGGTTTCTTCGATGGCAGCCTTCAGCTTGTCCTTGCCCACAGCGGCACGGTGCGAACGGCCCAAAGCAGCGTCCGACAGCAGTTCCAGCTTGAATGTGGGGATTTTGGCGCAGGGGCCAGAAGAAAAACGCGGGTTTGCCGGCCGCGTTGCCGGTTGTGCGATAGCCATTGCTGGTACCCTTCCAGATAATCGCCTCTCGTTGGGGAGAGGTGTCCCGCTGACGCAGATACGGGGCTTCGCGCTCTTTCACAATAGCCAATTTGTCGCTATAGCGCCGCTTGAGTGACGAAAAACGACGACATTGTTCCCTATAGGAAACTTCCCCCATGTATGTGGCAACTCTACTGACCAATCCTGCCAATCCTGCGCTGGACGCGATGCTTGTTGATTCTCTGCGCAATGCGTGGGGTGGTGGGGCCGTTCAGTGGCTGTGCCCCGACGTGGCCGCAGAGTTCGGTCTGGACGTGTTGCCTGACAACCAGTGGGATGTGTGGGAAGACCTGCAAAAGCAAGGCGTTGATCTGGTGATCCAGCCTGCGGAAGGTCGCAAAAAGAAGATGCTGCTCGCGGATATGGACAGCACCATGATCCAGCAAGAGTGCATCGACGAATTGGCGGACGAAGCAGGTGTCGGCGAGCGCGTTAAAGACATCACCGCGCGCGCGATGAACGGCGAGCTGGACTTCGAAGGTGCCCTGACCGAGCGCGTGGGTCTGCTGAAAGGTCTGCCCGAGAGCGTGATCGACAAGGTTCTTGCCGAGCGCATCACCTTTATGCCCGGTGGCCGCGAATTGCTGGCAACCATGAAGGCGAACGGCGGCTACTGCGCGCTGGTATCTGGCGGGTTCACGGCGTTCACCGCCAAAGTGGCTGCAGAGTTGGGCTTTGACGAAAACCGCGCGAACACCCTGATCGCCGAGGGTGGCGAGCTGACCGGTGACGTTGGTCGCCCGATTCTGGGCCGCGAAGCCAAAGTTCAGGCTTTGGAAGAGATCACAGCGCGTTTGGGGATCACCGAGGCGGATGTTGTGGCCGTGGGGGATGGTGCGAATGATCTGGGGATGCTGGGTCGGGCTGGCGCTGGCGTGGCTCTGCACGCCAAGCCCTCGGTCGCGGCGGAGTGCGATATCCGCATCAACAACGGCGATCTGAGTGCGCTGCTGTACATTCAGGGCTACGCTAAAACGGAATTCGCTGGATAACGGGGGCGCGGCTGGCGCCGCGCTGCCTTCGGCGAGGGTATTTTCACCAAGAAAGAGGGGCCTGTGTGGCCCTTTTTGCTTTACGTCAGCGGAACGGAGTTCCATGGCTCCAGATCGTCAGGCTCTGGCGGGTGCCGTCGGTAACAGGGGTTACGCGGTGCATCATGAAGCTGGGGAACAGGGTTGCGGTGCCGCGTACGGTGTTTGCTGCGACACAATCGCGGCCGGTCATGAGCTCGAGCTTGCCGCCTTGGTAGGCGTCGGTTTCGGAGAGTTGGACCACCATGGTGAGCTTGCGACGGCTGGCGATGCGGCCCTCGCCAATGTCAGAGTGCCAGTCGAAGTGCCCACCAGCGCTGGCGCGATAGGTCGCGACTTGGGCGCTTTCTGCAAATTCGCTGATCTCGAAATCAAATACGTCGCGGTTGGCCACGCGCACCAACTGTAGGATACGATCCATTACCCACTCTGTGTCCGACACTTCATCTAGCCAAACCAGTTCAGCGCGACGATAATTGTGATCTTTCTGAGCCCGAACCAGCTTTGCATCACTCGGGATAGCGGCATTTGCGATCTGGGTGATACGGTCGCATTCGGCCGAGGAAAAGGCGTCCGGTATCTGGTGCACGGCGATCATTTGGGGGCATCCGTAAAAGTTGCGTTCGGAAGCGTCCCGTTATGCGGCAGACTTGAACAGGTCTTGCCGAATTTCGACATCATCGACAAAACACGACGATAAAATTCGGTTTAGGTGAGAATGCGAGCGGACCACGCGCGCAGATGTTCAGGTCACCGGCTCGTACGGAAGCGATTCACGATGGGATAGCGGCGGTCCATCCAGAACGCCTTTGTCGTGAGACGCGTGCCAGGGGCTGCCTGATACCGCTTCCATTCATTGATGTAGAGCAGATGTTCCACCCGTTTGACGTCGTCTCGATCATAGCCGCGCGAGACGAGATCATCGACGGACTCTTCGTGATCCACGAGGCCGGTCAGGATCGCGTCCAGCACGTCGTAGGGGGGCAGGCTGTCCTCGTCCTTTTGGTCGGGGCGCAGCTCGGCGCTCGGGGGTTTGGTGATGATGCGGGGCGGGCAAACTTCGCCATCAGGACCCTGCATCCAGTCGCGGTGGTGGGCGTTGCGCCAGCGACAGGTCTCGAACACACGGGATTTGTACATGTCTTTGATCGGGTTATAGCCGCCGTTCATGTCGCCATAGATCGTGCAGTAACCGGTGGCCATTTCCGATTTGTTGCCGGTGGTCAGCAGCATTTCCCCGAACTTGTTGGACAGCGCCATCAGGATGGTGCCGCGAATGCGGGACTGGATGTTTTCCTCGGTCACGTCTTCGGCCAAACCCTCGAACATGGGGGCCAGCGTTTCGGTAAAGGCATCGCGGGCAGGCGTGATCGGGACGGTGTGATATTTCACGCCAAGGTTTTCAGCGATCTCCTTGGCGTCCTCGAGTGAGTGTTCGGAGGTGTATTCGGAGGGCAGCATGATGCAGCGCACATTGTCCGCTCCAATGGCGTCCACAGCGACCATCGCGACCAAGGCCGAGTCGATGCCGCCGGACAGGCCCAAGAGCACCTTCTTAAAACCGGATTTACCAAGGTAATCGCGCAAGGTGACGACCATCGCGTGGTAGTCTTGCTCCCACGCGTCGGGGTGATCGGCCAATTGGGCTTGCTCCGCGTCCCATCCGTCATCGGTGCGGTTCAGGGTGATGTGGGCGACAGCCTCTTCGAACACGGGCAATAGGACGGCCAGTTTGCCACCACGATTCAGCACGAACGAGCCGCCGTCAAAGGCCTGATCGTCTTGGCCGCCGACCATGTTCACATAGACCAGCGGCATGTCATTCTCGATCACACGGGATACCATATGGGTCAGACGCGTGTCGTACTTGTCCCGGCGATAGGGCGAGCCGTTGGGGACCACCAGAAACTCTGCGCCTGTTTCGGCCAGTGTTTCGGCGACGTCTTCGTGCCAAGCATCCTCGCAGATTGGGGTGCCGATGCGGACGCCGTTCAGCACATAGGGGCCGTTCATCTCGCCAGATTTGAAAGTCCGCTGTTCGTCAAACACGTTGTAGTTCGGCAGGTGATGCTTCAGCAGTTGGGCGCTGATCTTGCCGCCGTGCAGGACAAAGTACCCATTGTGCAGGTTCGGACCGACCATCACAGGCGCACCAATCCCGATGGCAGGGCCGTTGGCGCAATCGGCCGCCAGTGCCTCCAGATGCTCCATGCAAGCGTTCTGCAGGGCAGGCTTCATCACAAGATCCTGCGGGTTGTAGCCAAGAAGGAACATCTCGGGGCAGACCACATAATCAGAACCGGCCTCTTTTGCCTCGGCCCAGACCTGACGCACGCGATTGGCATTGCCCGAAAGGTCCCCCATCACTGGGTTCAACTGGGCCATGGTCAGGCGGAAACTCTGGGTCATGTCGATAGCCTCTTGCGGTCATATGCAGGGGTCGCGTCCCCACCGCTTTACCAGAATGCGGCCCGAGGGAAAGAGATCGCGCGAAATCCGTTGCCCGAAGTCGGGGGGTGAATTAGGGTCCGGTGTAGGTTGTTTACTGGGATCTTCCCCGTAAGAGGAGTGAAAGATGCGCGATTTCAAAAGCTTTGCGGCGACGACAGCACTTGCCGTGATGTTAGGCGGATCGGTTCTGGCACAAGACGCGGGCGAGGTAATTACCAAGCAATATGACGACGGCGGCATCTACGAGGGCACGTTCAAAGACGGTCTTCAGGATGGCACCGGCACCTATCGTTTGCCGAACGGATTTACTTACACGGGCGATTGGGTCGCGGGTGAAATCCGCGGCGAAGGTGAGGCGCGTTTCCCCAACGGATCAGTCTATGTGGGCCAGTTCGCCAAGGGTAAACCCGATGGCGTCGGCAAAATCACCTTTGCCGATGGCGGCACCTACGAAGGCGAATGGGTCCAAGGTGAGATCACCGGCCAAGGCGTCGCCGACTACGCAACCGGCGTCCACTACGAAGGCGGCTTCCTAAAGGCGATGCATCACGGCAAAGGCCGGATGGAGAGCCCCGGCGGCTATGTTTACGAGGGTGACTGGGCCAACGGCGTCAAAGAGGGGCGCGGCACGATCACCTACCCCGACGGCGCGGTCTACGAGGGCGAAATCAAGGACGGCACCCGCGCGGGCGAGGGCACTTTGACCATGTCCGACGGACTGACCTATCAGGGCAACTGGTCCGACGGTCAAATCAACGGCGTGGGCAAACTGACTCTGGCCAACGGCGACGTGTACGAAGGCGAACTGGTCGACGGCAAGCGTCAGGGTCAGGGCAAAGTCACCTATGCCAACGGCGACACCTACGAAGGTGCGTTCGAAAATGACCAGCGCCACGGCCAAGGCACGTTCACCGGCGCGGACGGCTACGTCTACAACGGCGACTGGGTCAGCGGCGAAATTCAGGGGCGGGGCAAGATGACCTACCCCGACGGCTCGGTCTATGTGGGCGAAGTCGCCAAGGGTTTGCCCGATGGGCGCGGCACCATCCGCTATCCCGATGGCAACAGCTACACGGGCGACTGGGAATCCGGCGTGATCGAAGGCGAGGGCAAGATCACTTATACCAACGGCCTGGTCTACGAGGGCGGCTTCAAAAACGCCCGCAACGATGGCCAAGGCGTCCTGACCATGCCCGACGGCTACCGCTACGAAGGAGAATGGTCGAACGGCGAACGTCAGGGCAAAGGCACAGCAACCTACGCAGACGGCACTGTCTACGAAGGGGACTTTGTCGCGGGCAAACGCGAGGGCACCGGCACCATCACCATGCCCGATGGCTTCCGCTACGAGGGTGAGTGGAAGAATGGCGAAATCAGTGGCGAAGGCACGGCGACCTATGCCAACGGGGACGTCTACCAAGGCACCTTTGTCGAAGGCAAACGTCAGGGCTTTGGCGTCATGCGCTACACCACCGGCCAGCAGACCGAAGGGCAGTGGGACAACGGTGCGCTCGTTACCGAAGGCGCAGAGGAGGTGCCAGCTGACACCGCGACCAATGCGCCCGAAGTTCCTGCAGAGACTGAAACCGAGGCGCCTGCAAACGACGACGCAGAGCCTGAAGCAGAGGTCCCAGCAACCGAGTGACTTAAACGGGTGTCAGATAACCCCGCCCTGATCCATTCGGCGCAGCAGGCTATCGGCTTCAGAGAGCACCGTTTCGCGGTGCTCTTCGTCCATCCGGTCCCACGTGCGATACATATTCCCCATGCGCGGGTTCTTTTCGAACCGCTCTCGGTGACGATCCAGAAAATGCCAGTACAGCAGGTTAAACGGGCAGGCCCCCTCACCCGTCTTCTTGCTGACTTTGTAGTGGCAGGATTTGCAGTGATCCGACATCCGATTGATGTAGCTGCCAGAGCTGACATAGGGCTTGGATCCCAATAGCCCCCCGTCGGCGAACTGGCTCATCCCGATTGTGTTCGGTGCCTCGACCCACTCATAGGCGTCCGCATAAACGCCCAAGTACCATTCGTGCACCTCGGCGGGATCAACACCCGCGAGTAGCGCGAAATTCCCCGTGATCATTAGTCGTTGGATGTGGTGCGCGTAGGCCTCTTCCTGAGTAACCTTAACCGCACATTCCACACACTTCATCTTGGTCTCTGCGCCCCAGTAAAACGCGGGCAACTTGCGGCCATGCTCCAGCGCATTGCTCTGCATGTACTCGGGCCCCTGCAGGAAATAGATGCCGCGCACGTATTCCCGCCACCCAATGATCTGCCGGATGAACCCCTCGACCGCATTGATCGGCGCATTGCCGTTATCGTATTCCTTTGCAGCCGCCTCACAGACCTCCAGCGGGTTCAACAGTCCCGCGTTGATGTAGGGCGACAGGATCGAATGATAGAGCCACTTCTGGTCCGTGAGCATTGCGTCCTGAAAGTCCCCAAACTTGGGCAGCGCGTTCGTCATGAAGTCCTTCATCGCATCCAGCGCTTGCTCCCGCGTGGTCGCAAAAAAGAAGCCATCCAGATTGCCAAGATGGCTGTCGAACCTGTCACCAACCAGATCCAGAACCTTCCGAACGTCTTCATCGGGTTCGAACCTTAGCGGGCCGTCGTGGCTCACATCGTCTGGCGCGGGCTTGCGGTTGTCGTGGTCGAAATTCCACTTTCCCTCGACCGGATCGTCGCCATCCATGAGCAAACCGGTCTTCCGCCGCATATCGCGATAGAAATACTCCATCCGCAGGGATTTGCGCCCCTCGGCCCAGTCCTGAAATTCGGTGTGCGATGCCAGAAAGCGATCATCGTTGAACATGTGCACGCTGACCGGACAATTCTCGAGCGCACTGATCAAGCGGAACTCCCCCGGCTCGGTCGCGATGACCTCATGGGCGTCGAACTGTTTTGCGCGACGCATCAACTCACCGCAAATGCTATCACTGCCCTCGTCTTCGAACCGCTTGTACGCAACCTGCCAGCCGTCCGCCTCCAAAGCCTTCGCGAATTTGCGCATCGCAGCGAACAGAAAAGCAATCTTCTTCGGGTGATGCTTCACATAGGTCGCCTCGTCTCCGACCTCAGCCATCACCACAACATCGCGGTCCTTATCCCCTTCGCGCAGGGCAGACAGGTCCATGGACAGCTGGTCCCCCAGAACCAGAATCAAGCGTCGTTTCTGGCTCACCACGGAATCTCCTTCATCGCGTAGTCGTAAAATCCACCGGACTGCTCGACTGTCAGCCCTTCCAGCACATCCACCAGACGCACAGCTGCGTCCTCGGGCGAAACCGCGGGATGCCGACCCAAATACTTGCGAGTGAACTCGGTCGCGACAGTCCCCGGATGCAAAGCGACGCAGATATGCTCTTTGTGCGTCCGCCCCAATTCAATCGCTGCCCCCCGCACGATCTGGTTCACCGCCGCTTTGGCCGCGCGATAACTGTGCCAGCCGCCCAACCGATTATCCCCAATACTGCCGACACGCGCGGACAACACTGCCAGCACCGACCGCCCCTCTTTCGGCAGCAACCGCACCGCATGCTTTAGAACCAAGGCCGGCCCAATGCAGTTCACCGCAAACTGATCCGCCATCGCCTTGGCATCCAACTGGCGCACAGACTTCTCTGGCGCTGCGCCATCCACCTCAAGGGCACCCGTGGCGTTGAACACCACATCAAACGGCCCCTCCAGACGCCCGAGAACTTCGGCAACAGAGGCCTCATCCGTGACATCCAGCCCATCCGCCGACCGCGACACACCAACGACATCATATCCGCGACGCGAAAACTCCGCGCGCATAGCCGATCCGATTCCCCCCGATGCCCCGATCACCAATGCCCGTTTCATGCACGCCCCTTGCAGACTTCTTTTTGCGATAAATACTCAACAGCGTGCGGCCCGAAGCCCGCAAACACCTTCTGGACAAGGCACCTAGCCTTGATGCAGGCCCAATCAACAAATCGGCTCTTTTCTTCCCTGCATCGGCATGTATAGATGCGCGCCATGATGATGATGGGACATATTGCGTCGAACGCACCTGCTGGCCGTGCTCTTGCACAGGCCCTGTCCCTACTTCTCCTAACTCGCCTCTGAGCGTGCCCGATGGGCGCGTCCGCTCAGAGGAGTTATCTATCGCGCCCCTGTTTACCCATGAACAGCCCTCGGGCTCCGGAGAATAAAGCGAGATTCCTATGACTACTGCGACCAACCGCGTCAAAATTTTCGACACCACCCTGCGTGACGGCGAGCAAAGCCCCGGCGCGACCATGACCCACGATGAGAAGCTCGAAATTGCAGAGCTTCTGGATCAGATGGGTGTCGATATCATCGAAGCGGGCTTCCCGATCGCATCCGAAGGCGACTTCCGGGCCGTATCCGAGATCGCGCAGCGCAGCCAGAACGCCACCATCTGTGGCCTTGCCCGCGCGAACTTCAAAGATATCGACCGCTGCGCCGAGGCTGTGCGCAACGCCGCCAAGCCGCGCATCCACACCTTTATCGGCACATCACCCCTGCACCGCGCCATCCCGAACCTGACGCAGGATGAAATGGCCGAGCGTATCCATGACACGGTGACCCACGCCCGAAACTTAGTCGAAGACGTGCAGTGGTCGCCCATGGACGCGACCCGCACTGAGTGGGACTATCTTTGCCGTGTGATCGAAATCGCGATCAAAGCTGGCGCAACCACCATCAACATTCCTGACACCGTGGGCTACACCGCCCCGCGTGAAAGCGCAGACCTGATCAGCCGCCTGATCGAAACCATACCCGGCGCGGACGAGATCACATTCGCGACCCACTGCCACAACGACCTTGGCATGGCGACGGCAAACTCGCTGGCTGCTGTCGAAGGCGGCGCGCGCCAGATCGAGTGCACCATCAACGGCCTTGGCGAACGTGCGGGCAACACCGCACTCGAAGAAGTCGTGATGGCGCTGAAAGTGCGCAACGATATCATGCCTTTCACCACGGGCATCGACACCACCAAGATCATGAACATCTCGCGCCGGGTTGCTTCGGCGTCGGGCTTCAACGTTCAGTACAACAAGGCAATCGTCGGCAAGAACGCCTTCGCCCACGAAAGCGGCATCCACCAGGATGGCATGCTCAAGAACGCTGAAACATTCGAGATCATGCGCCCTGCCGATGTGGGTCTGTCGGGCACTTCGCTGCCCCTTGGTAAGCACTCGGGCCGCGCTGCGCTGCGTGCGAAGCTCAAAGACCTTGGCTATGACGTTGCTGACAACGAGCTGATGGACATCTTTGTCCGCTTCAAAGAGCTCGCTGACCGCAAGAAAGAGGTCTACGACGAGGATATCGTCGCGTTGGTCCAGGCTGGCGCACCCGCGAGCGAGCATCTGAAGGTCAAGTTCCTGCGGGTGATCTGCGGCACCGAAGCGCCTCAGTCCGCCGACCTGACCATGACCGTCGATGGTGAGGACAAACAGGTCACCGCACAGGGTGACGGCCCCGTCGATGCGACCTTCAACGCGGTCAAAGCTCTGTTCCCCCACGGCGCGCGCCTGCAGCTTTATCAAGTGCACGCCGTGACCGAGGGCACGGATGCACAGGCCACCGTCACCGTGCGTCTGGAAGAGGATGGTTTGGTTGTTACCGGTCAGTCAGCGGACACCGACACCGTGGTCGCCAGCGCAAAAGCCTATGTCGGCGCGCTGAACCGACTGATCGTCCGCCGCCAGAAATCGGGCAAAGACACCAAAGAGGTCAGCTACAAAGACACCGTTTGATCGGGTTTTTGACCTCACAGTCTTGGGGCTGGCCATTGGGCCGGCCCTTTTCTTTGTCAGCGGTGCGCTTGGCCACTGATGCGACGTGAGTATTTTCGCAAAGCAGAAAGAGCAGGTGCGGCGAAAGCTCAGCGGTTGAAGAGCTTGTCGACCTGCTTCATCGCGTCTTCGGTCCCCCAAGGCGCGTTCGCGATGTACATGCCAGAGCCGATCATGCGGTGCCCTTCTCGGACGGGCGGGAAACGGACCTCGTGCACCATAGCGTTCGGCAGGTCTTGGGACTTCAGCGCAGCGATCATCGGCTTGTGGGCGTCCGAGGTCAGGATTGGATACCACAGGGCGATGATCCCCACGTTCCACTTGCGATGCAGGTTCGCAATCTCGCGCGGGATACGCGCGTAGTCCTCTTTGACCTCGTAGCTGGGGTCGATCAGGCAGAGCCCGCGGCGCGGGGTCGGCGGGCACATGGCTTGGGCCAGTTCAAAGCCATCCTGTTTGTGCACTTTGGCACCCGTTCCGCGCATCGCCGTGCGCAGGGCATCGAATTCACGCGGGTGCAATTCGGCCAGATTGATGCTGTCCATCGGCCGCAAGAGCTGCGCCGCGATCATCGGAGAACCCGGATAAGCCGTCGCGCCATGCTGTTCGCGGATCGCAGTCACAGCCCGCACGTAGGGATGATCTGCGGGCAGAGCCTTGCGGGCCAGCGCAGACGTGATCCCTGCCTCGGCCTCGCCTGTTTTCACCGCCTCTGGCGCGTCCAACATGTACAAACCGCGCCCCGAGTGGGTCTCGACGTAGGACAGGGGTTTGTCCTTTTGCGTCAAATAGGACAGGACCGCCGCAAGAAGCATGTGCTTTTGCAGATCTGCGGGATTACCGGCGTGGTAGATGTGTTGATAGGACAGCATAGCGCCTCTTACCCGTGCAAGTGGCCCCAAGGAAAGGCGGAATGGTGCTGATTTGACCGTTCTGGCCCCTTTTCCGCGGCGAAATGCGCCCCTATAAGGTCTCACGCCTGCCTCTCTGAAGTCGCGGGTTTCGAATTATTTAATGTGAGGCCTCCACAATGGCGTTCCTTGGAAGTTTGCAGGGCGTATTTTCATCTGACATGGCGATCGACCTCGGCACCGCCAACACTCTGGTTTACGTGAAGGGTCGCGGTGTGATCCTGTCCGAGCCCTCTGTGGTCGCTTATCACGTCAAGGACGGCACCAAGAAAGTGCTGGCTGTCGGCGAAGATGCAAAGCTGATGCTGGGCCGTACTCCTGGCAGCATCGAGGCCATCCGCCCCATGCGCGAAGGTGTCATCGCGGACTTCGACGTCGCCGAAGAGATGATCAAGCACTTCATCCGCAAAGTGCACAAGCGCTCGACTTTTTCGAAGCCCAAGATCATCGTTTGTGTCCCCCACGGCGCGACCCCTGTTGAAAAGCGCGCGATCCGCCAGTCGGTTCTGTCCGCAGGTGCCCGCCGCGCTGGCCTGATTGCAGAGCCCATTGCGGCCGCGATCGGTGCAGGGATGCCCATCACCGACCCGACCGGCAACATGGTCGTGGATATCGGCGGTGGTACCACCGAAGTTGCGGTTCTTTCGCTGGGTGACATCGTTTACGCACGTTCGGTTCGCGTCGGTGGTGACCGGATGGACGAGGCAATTATAAACTATCTGCGCCGCCAGCATAACCTGCTCATCGGTGAAGCCACTGCAGAGCGTATCAAGACCAGCATCGGCACCGCCCGTATGCCCGACGATGGCCGCGGTGCATGTATGTTGATCCGTGGTCGCGACCTGCTGAACGGTGTTCCCAAAGAGATCGAAATCAGCCAAGGCCAAGTTGCCGAAGCCCTGAGCGAACCCGTGCAGTCGATCTGCGAAGCCGTGATGACCGCGCTGGAAGCGACACCGCCGGATCTGGCGGCGGACATCGTGGACCGCGGTGTGATGCTGACTGGCGGCGGCGCGCTGCTGGGTGAACTGGATCTGGCCCTGCGCGAGGCAACAGGTCTTGCGATCAGCGTTGCGGACGACAGCCTGAACTGTGTGGCCTTGGGCACCGGCAAAGCGCTGGAATACGAAAAGCAGCTGCGTCACGTCATCGACTACGACAGCTGAGGTGGGCCGCTGCGGCGGCTGCGTGCTGGAGTAAATTTTGGCAAAGCACGGAAACAACGGCGAAGACTATTACGCACCGCTACGCAGATTGGGCTTGGCGGTGCTTATACTTTTGCTGTCTGCGATCTTCTTGGTCTGGCGGGTCGACTCGCCCCGTGTCGAACGCTTTCGGATGGCAGTCATCGACCGCGTTGTGCCGAGCATGGATTGGGCGATGGCCCCCGTGACCGCGACGGTCGAACTGTTTCGCGACCTGCAGAGCTATCGCCGCCTGACCGAACAGAACACCGAGCTGCGCCGCGAATTGCAGCAGATGAAGGCGTGGAAAGAGGCGGCACTTCAGCTAGAACAAGAGAACGCGCGCCTTCTGGACCTGAACAACATGCGGTTGGACCCCGCGCTGACCAAGATCTCTGGCGAGGTTCTGGCCGATAGCGGCTCGCCCTTCCGTCAGTCGGTGCTGCTGAACGTGGGTGCACGTGACGGAATCGTTGACGGGTGGGCCACCATGGACGGGATCGGCCTTGTGGGCCGTATCGCAGGCGTGGGGGAGCGCACCAGCCGCGTGATCCTGCTAACCGACACCAACAGCCGTGTGCCCGTCAGTGTGCAGCCCTCTGGCCAACGCGCGATGATTGTGGGTGACAACACCCCCGCCCCGCCGCTGGAGTTCATAGAAAACTCCGATCTTGTGCGCCCCGGAGACCGCGTTGTGTCGTCTGGTGACGGCGGAGTGTTCCCCGCCGGCCTCTTGGTCGGTCAGGTTGCCCAAGACCGCAATGGGCGCCTGCGTGTGCGTCTGGCTGCCGATTACGAACGGCTCAAGTTCCTTAAGGTACTACGCAGCCAACCGGCCGAAGATATCGGCACACATGGGGGTCTTGTTGCCCCTCTGACATCGTCCGAGGGTTTTCCCGATGCAGTGGATTTGGGTGTCCCCGTCGAGGCGCCCGAGCTGAGTACCGGCGCGCCAGAGGCCAATGCCAATGGCGGATAGCGAGTTTCCAGGCCGCTGGGTCCTGACCCTTGGCTATGTGACGGTGTGCGCGGCCTTGATGTTTACGCGCCTTTTGCCGCTCGACTCGTTACCGCCATCATGGGCGGGGCCTGACCTCGTGATTTGCGTGACAATGGCGTGGATGCTGCGCCGCCCCGATTCGGTCCCGATGATCGTCATCGCTGCAGTTGCGCTCATGGCCGACTTCCTCTTCCAGCGCCCGCCCGGATTGTGGGCCGCGATCACGCTCGGGCTCAGCGACTTTTTGCGCAGACGCGAAGAGGGCCTGCGGGATGCGCCCTTTCCCATCGAATGGGGCGTCGTCAGTCTGGCATTTGTGATCTCCAAGGTGTTGTACCGCGTGATGCAGACATTATTTGTGGTGCCCAACGAGCCTCTGGGGCTAACCTTGACCCAGATCGTTGTCACAATCGCAGCCTACCCGCTGGTCGTCCTGACGCTGAACACCGTTTTCAAATTGCGCAGGGCCGCCCCCGGTGAGGTCGATTCTCTGGGGCACAAACGATGAGACGCAGTGAACGGGATACCAGCCTGAGCCATCGACGCATTACACGGCGTGGCTTGATCGTGGGCGGCCTTCAGGTCAGCTTTATCGCGCTGCTGGCCGCGCGCATGCGGCATATGCAAGTCAATCAGGCCGAAGAATTCCGTCTGCTGGCCGAAGAGAACCGGATCAAGGTCCGTCTGCTGCCCCCTGCCCGCGGCCTGATCATGGACCGCGAAGGCACTCCGATCGCCACCAATGAACCCAGCTACCGGATCGTGATCGTTCCCGAAGATGCAGGCGACGTCGAAGAGGTTCTAAGCCGCCTATCGCAGATCATCGAACTTAGCGAAGATGAACTGAACCGCGCCCGCCAAGAGATGGAGCGGACGCGTTCCGCCCCCTTCTTGCCCGTCACAATTGCAGACCGCGTCAGCTGGGATGCAATTTCCAAGGTCGCTGTAAACGCCCCCGCCCTGCCCGGCATCACGCCCGAGGTTGGGCTGTCGCGCAAATACCCGTTGGGCGGCGATTTCGCCCATGTGGTAGGCTATGTCGGCCCCGTTTCGGACTACGACCTGTCCAAGATCGAAGAGCCTGATCAGCTCTTGCGTATCCCGCGGTTCCAGATCGGAAAGGTCGGCGTCGAAGCCAAGATGGAGGACATGCTGCGTGGCTCAGCCGGTGCCAAGCAGGAAGAAGTCAACGCAGCGGGCCGCGTCATGCGCGAGCTCGACCGCCGCGAGGGAATCGCCGGCGCAAACCTGCAGCTGACCATTGACCACAAACTTCAGGGCTACATCCAAGCCCGTCTCGGCAGCGAGAGCGCCAGCGCCGTGGTGATGGACGTCGAAACGGGCGATATCCTGTCCATTGCATCAGCGCCTAGCTTCGACCCGAACCTTTTTGTTCGCGGCATTTCGGTAGCGGACTACTCGATCTTGCGGGACAACGATCATCGCCCCTTGGCCTCGAAAACCGTGCAGGATGCCTATCCGCCAGGATCGACCTTCAAGATGGTGACCGCTCTGGCCGGACTGGAAGCGGGGGCCATTACCTCGAACGACACGGCCTACTGCCCCGGCCATTTCGAGGTCGGCGGGCGCCGTTTCCACTGCTGGAAGCGTGGCGGGCACGGCTCGATGGACCTGATTTCGTCCCTGCGTCACAGCTGCGACGTCTACTATTACGACCTCGCCCTGAAAGTCGGCATCGAAAAGATCGCCGAAACGGCCCGCAAACTGGGACTGGGAGAGCGGTTCGACGTGCCCATGTCCGCAGTTGCCGAAGGTTTAACCCCAGACAAACAGTGGAAGCTGGAAGCGCGCGGCGCAGAATGGCTCATCGGTGACACGGTAAACGCCAGCATCGGTCAGGGTTTTGTTCTGACGACCCCGCTGCAACTTGCGGTGATGACGTCTCGGATCGCGACAGGCCGCAGGATCATGCCGCGCCTGATCAAGTCCGTCGACGGCAAACCGACAGAGCCCGAAGGCGGCGAAGATCTGGGTCTGAACGAAGATTACCTGCGCCAAGTCCGTCGCGGCATGTTTGCCGTGGTCAATAACCGACGAGGCACGGCCTATCGGTCCCGCATCGCGGACGAAGCAAACCGGATGGCGGGCAAGACCGGCACCGCGCAGGTCAGCAACCGTGTTGTCCGCAATGACGAAGTCCCGTGGGAAGAGCGGGACCATGCCTTGTTCGTGTCGTTCGCGCCCTATGAGCGGCCCAAAATCGCCGTGGCGGTTGTGGTTGAACATGGCGGCGGCGGCTCTTCGGTTGCGGCCCCTATTGCGCGCGACATCACGCTCGAGGCCCTATTCCGCGGACCGCCCCCACCCGAGGCGTATCCCGCAAGCGATCGCGAAAAGAAGATGGAAGAGCGCCAAGAGATTGAGGAACGGCTCAATGCCCTCGGGTCCGAAGGCAGCACACGCGCATGAGTTACCTCGAGTATAATGTCAAATACGTGCCTTCGGGCGCACGCAAGATCCTCTATTTAAACTGGCCCCTGATCCTGCTGATCACTGCTGCGGCCTCTGCGGGCTTTCTGATGCTGTACTCCGTTGCTGGGGGCTCTTTGCGACCCTACGCGTGGGCGCAGATGATCCGTTTCGGCATGGGCATGTTCGCGATGTTCGTTATTGCGATGGTCCCAATCTGGTTCTGGCGCAATGTCTCGGCTGTGGCTTACGGGATCTCGATCGTACTGCTGCTGGTGGTCGAACTGTTTGGCACGGTCGGCATGGGGGCGCAGCGTTGGATCGATATCGGATTCATGCGGCTGCAGCCGTCCGAGTTGACCAAGATCACAGTGGTCATGCTGTTGGCGGCCTATTACGACTGGCTGCCCGTGACCAAGACGTCGCGGCCCCTGTGGGTCTTTATCCCCGTCATGCTGATCATGATCCCGGTTGCATTGGTTCTAAAGCAGCCAGACCTTGGGACGGCTTTGCTGCTGATGATCGGTGGCGGCGCAGTGATGTTTATGGCCGGTGTCCATTGGGCCTATTTCGGCGTGGTTATGGCGTCTGGGGCAGGGCTGATTGCCGCTGTTTTCAACAGCCGTGGCACCCCGTGGCAGCTGATCAAGGACTACCAGTTCCGCCGCATCGACACCTTCCTAGACCCCTCCAGCGATCCGTTGGGCGCGGGATATCACATCACCCAGTCTAAGATCGCGCTCGGATCTGGTGGATGGACGGGCAAAGGATTTATGCAAGGCACCCAGACCCGTCTGAACTTCCTGCCCGAAAAGCATACGGACTTTATCTTTACCACGCTGGCCGAAGAATTCGGGTTCATTGGCGGGGTGTCATTGCTGACGATCTACGGTTTGATCATCGTGTTTTGCATTGCAACAGCGCTCAGCAATCGGGACCGCTATGCATCGCTGCTGACGCTAGGGATCGCCATGACATTCTTCCTGTTTTTTGCAGTAAATATGTCGATGGTCATGGGCTTGGCGCCCGTTGTGGGCGTACCGTTGCCGCTGGTTAGCTATGGCGGCTCGGCGATGCTGGTCTTGCTCGTGGCCTTTGGCCTTGTTCAGAGCGCTCATGTCCACAAACAGAGGTAACCGATGATCAACGTCCAACTCGCCGCGCCCGCTGAATACTGGGCCGAATATGAGGCCCCACTGACCAAAGCGTTGAAAGCGGCAGGGGTGGATGCGGATCTTTCTATGGATCATGCGCCCGAGGATGTGGATTACATCGTTTACGCCCCCCATCCCGAGATGCAGGATTTCACGCCTTTTAAGCGCTGCAAGGCGGTTTTGAGCCTGTGGGCCGGTGTGGAAAAGATTGTGGGGAATCAAACACTCACGATGCCCTTGACCCGCATGGTGGACCCTGGATTGAAAAAGGGCATGGTCGAGTTTGTGACCGGCCATGTGCTGCGCTACCACCTGGGGATGGACCAGCACATTCTGGTGCAAGACGGTGTCTGGCGCCACAAGGCGCCTCCCTTGGCACAGGATCGCAAGGTGACCATTCTGGGACTTGGCGAACTGGGCCGCAGCTGCGCTGAGATGCTGGTCCAGCTCGGATTTCAGGTGCGCGGATGGGGACGCAGCCCGCGCGAGCTTGCTGGTGTCGCATGTTTCAGTGGTGCCGATGGAATGAAAGCCGCACTAGATGGGGCAGAGATCATCGTCTTGCTACTGCCAGACACGCCCGAAACCGAGAATATCTTGGATTCAGAGGCTATGTCATGGCTGGCCCATGGGGCATCGATCCTGAACCCCGGCCGAGGACCCTTGATAGATGACGACGCGCTTTTGACTGCGTTGGACAGTGGGCAGGTGGCGCATGCAACGCTTGACGTTTTCCGCGTAGAGCCTTTGCCTGCAGATCATCCCTTTTGGGCGCATCCGAATGTGACGGTGACGCCTCACATCGCGTCGGAAACCCGAGCGGACACTGCGTCCAAAGTGGTTGCCGAGAATATCCGCCGAGCCGAGGCAGGCGAGCCATTGCTTTATCTGGTTGATCGGGCGGCTGGGTACTAAAGGGGGCGCTGCCCCCTCTTGGCCGTTGGCCAATTCACCCTAGGGGTATTTTTCCCAAGAAAGAGTTTAAGGCGAAGGGTAGCCGAGATCAGCGAAATCGCGGGCGTAGAAAGCACAAAGTTGATCCAGCAGCGGGCCAGTGATGTGCTGCTCCCAAGTGCTGTGTTCACTGCGATTGGCGTGGGGCACGCCGTCGAGCGCGAGGCCAACTTTGTTCGCGAGGCGCGCGATTTCGGCATCGTAATTTTCAAAACGGTAGAGGTCGTCCGCCTCTGTCAGACAATAGAACCTGTGCGTCTGCTGGATCGTGTGATGGCGAATGATTTCGGGTTTGGTCCGGCGGGTGCCCGTGTGGTCGATCGTGACGTTCATCGTGATCGCGGCGAAGTCTTCGATCGTGCCTTTGAAACCGCGGTGCTGGTTGAAATAGGAATAGGCCGAGACGAAGCGGTCGAGCGGGTGCCGGACAAACGCGAACTTGTAGAGGTTGCGCCATTCGGGGCGCATTTCACCAAAAGAGCGGCCAGAGAAGCGACCGTCCCACAAGTGCCGGCGGATCGTTGTGCCGCCGGTCTTGTGGATGTGGATGATGACACAGTCCGGATTATGGAGCCGGAAGTTGGCCATGCCTTGGGTCAGCCCTTGGTCAGGTCATCGTAGGCCTTGAGGCGTTTCAAGAGGGCCGTCATCTCTGCCAGCGGGACCATGTTGGGGCCGTCCGAGGGGGCGTTGTCGGGATCCTGGTGGGTTTCGATGAAGACCGCGGCAGTGCCCACCGCCAGCGCCGCGCGGGCCAGGGGTTCGACGAATTCACGCTGACCGCCGGTCGAGGTCCCTTTGGAGCCCGGCATCTGGACCGAGTGGGTGGCGTCGAACACGGTTGGGTAGCCCGTTTCGGCCATGATCGGCAATGCGCGCATGTCGGACACCAGCTGGCCGTAGCCGAATGTGGTGCCACGCTCACAGAGCATGATGTTCTGGTTGCCGGTGCTTTCGATCTTCTTGACCGCGTTGCCCATGTCCCAAGGGGCAAGGAACTGGCCCTTTTTCACGTTCAGCGCTTTGCCGGTTTCACCGGCGGCGAGCAGCAGGTCGGTCTGGCGGCACAGGAACGCTGGGATTTGCAGGATGTCACAGACCTCGGCGGCTTTGGCGCAGTGCCACGGTTCGTGGACGTCGGTGATGGTGGGGACGCCGAATTCCTCGCTGATGGTGTTCAGAACCTCTAGGCCCTTTTCCATCCCAAGGCCGCGTTCACCGGACAGGGAGCTGCGGTTCGCCTTGTCATAGCTGGCCTTGAAGACCCACTGGATGCCCGAGGCCGCGCAGGCTTCGGCGATGCCGGTGGCCATCATGCGCGCGTGCTCCAGGCTTTCGAGCTGGCAGGGACCTGCGATCAGGACGAAGGGCAGGTTTTGGGCGATCTTGATGTCGCGGACGGTGACAGTTTTCATTCGGTGCCTTCCTTTTTCAGCACAGATTCAATGCGTTCCACATCGACGGGGTTGTTCAGTTCCCAGAATACGCGGCCACGGCCTTCGACCTGTACACAGGCAACAGACTGGCCGTTCTCGAGGAAGCGCAACTGCTCCAGCCCTTCGAGCTTTTCCAGCGTGCCTTCGGGCCATGACGTATAGGCTTTCAGGGCGGCGGGACGGTAGGCGTAGACGCCAACATGGTGGAACACAGGGGTGTTGTCGTGGGTCGCGGGATCCTCGCCAGTGTAGGGCACGACCTCTTTGGAGAAGTAGAGCGCGTGGCCGTGGGTGTTGAACACGGCGGTGGTGCCGCCCACGCGGCGGGCGCGGCGGTCTTCGCGGAAGTTATTCAAGGTCTCGGCGTCGCAGCGCAGGACGGGGGTGGCGACAGGCAGATCGGGGTCAGCCTTCATCGCGTCGATCAGGGCGGTCAGAAACCAGACGGGGGTCAAGGGCGCGTCGCCCTGCAGGTTGACCACCAGATCGGTGTCTTCGGGCAGTTGGGCGACCGCTTCGGCGCAGCGCTCGGTGCCGTTCTTGGCGAATTCCGAAGTCATCAGAACGTCGGCGCCGAACGCTTTGGCCGCGTTGGCGATCCGGTCGTCGTCCGTGCAGACATAGACCGCATCAACGTCGGGGGTAGCCTGCGCCACTTCCCAAGAACGCTGGATCAAGGACTTCGCGATGCCAGTCGCGCCATGCAATTGAACCAGCGGTTTACCCGGATAGCGGGTCGAGGCGTAACGGGCGGGGATCAGGATAACAGTGCTCATGCAACACCTGCGCGCAAACAGTCGTGGATGTGGATAATGCCCCGCAGCACACCCTCTTCGGTGGTGACGCAGAGGGTTGTGATCTTGTTGTCGTTCATGATCCCAAGCGCCTCGGAGGCGAGGGCAGTCTCGCGGATCGTGCGGGGGCCACGGGTGGCGACCTGACCGGCAGTTTTTTCCATCAGGCCATCAAGGTTCCGGCGCAAGTCGCCGTCGGTGATGATGCCGTTCAGCTTGCCGGTCTCGGTTAGGGCGACGATGCCAAGGCCCTTGGCCGACATTTGCACCAGCGCGTCGCCCATAGTGGTTTCTTCGTCCACGAGCGGCAGCTCGTCGCCTTTGTGCATCAGGGCCGCAACAGGCAGAAGCTGCGCGCCAAGGCTTCCACCGGGGTGGAACGCCAAAAAGTTCTCTTTCTCGAAGCCACGAATGCGCATCAGGGCAACCGCGACCGCGTCCCCCAGCGCCATGGTCAGCGTGGTCGAAGTGGTCGGCGCCATGCCGATCGCGCAGGCCTCGGGGGCATTGGGCAGTTGCAACAAGTAGTCCGACTGCTGCGCCAAGGTGCTGTCCGCGTTCTTGGTGATCGCGACCATCTTGATCCCGAAGCGGCGGGTGTGGGCGATGATGTCGGCCAGTTCCTTGGTCTCGCCGGAGTTCGAAATCAGGATCACCACGTCGCTCTTGGTGATCATCCCCAGATCGCCGTGGCTGGCCTCGCCTGGGTGCACAAACTGCGCGGGGGTGCCGGTGCTGGCAAAGGTTGCTGCCATTTTCGCGCCCACATGGCCGGATTTGCCCATGCCCGACACAATAACGCGTCCCGTGCTTGCCTGAATCAGGCGCACCACAGCGGGGATCTGTGCAGGGGGCGCGTCTGCCATGAGAGCCAGCGCATCAAGCTCTGCCTTCAAGACATCCTGCGCGAATTGCGAGATTTCGTTCTCTGTCATTTTGACTGTCTATCCCGATATCGTCTAAGGCTCATCCACTAACAGCAATTCTGATCCAGCAAAATGCTTTTCCCCAAATCCTGTAGGCGCTTTGTCTCTGGCCAATGAACAACGATTGGACGGAACGCGCGGCACAGGTTAGTGTCAGGACGGCATGGGCCAAGGGGCGGGGCAGTGCGGATTGGAACAAGCATTTCATGGACGATCACAGTGGTTAAAGTACTGACAGGCAAGACACTCTGCGGCACGTGGCGGCATCTGAAGGGATCGGTTGCACTGTGCTGTCTGTGCGCTGCAAGTAGCGCAATCGCGGCAGATTCCTCTTCGGAAACGAACTACACGATCTGGGGCACACCGGGCCTGATCACCTTGCCCGACGCCCACCTCGCGCCGAACGGTGAAGCGACCTCTACTTTCACGTTCATGGAAGGGACGGGTGCTGCCGCGTTGACCTTCCAGTTCTCGGACCGGATCAGCGCGACCTTCCGCTACGCAGGCGTCGATGGCGCAATCAACCCGTTCCAAGGCCAAGACACCTACTTCGACCGTAGCTTTGATTTGCGGTATCGCATCTTTGACGAGACGGCCTATTTGCCCTCGGTTGCGATCGGTCTTCAGGATTTTGCGGGCACGGGCCTGTATTCCGGCGAATATTTGGTTGCGACCAAAACCATTGCTCCCGGCTTCTCGCTCACCGGGGGCATCGGGTTCGGACGTCTGGGGAGCTATGATCCGATCACGACAATCGGTGACCGTCCAACCCGCCTGATTTCGGAAACCGGCACCGGATCATTCGTTTTCGAAGGACGGGGCGGAACGTTCAACGTCGACAACTACTTCAAAGGCGACGTCGCGCCATTTGCTGGTCTGAGCTGGGACATCAATGACAAATGGCGCTTGGTGGCGGAATACTCCAGCGATGCATTCGACGCCGAAGAGGCTGCGGGTTTCCACGAGAACAAGTCTCCGCTGAATTTCTCTTTGAGCTACGATCTGGGGGGTGACAGCAGTCTGTCGCTCTTTGCCCTGAACGGAGACAAGTTCGGGGTGCAGGCGAGTTTCCGTCTTAATCCGCGCAAAAGCCCCAATCCCACAGGGACCGAGAATGCGCCCCTTCCTGTGCGTGTTCGCGCGCCCGGAGAGGCCGACTTGCTTGGCTGGACAGAGATGGGCGATGCCGCGCTGCCGACCATTCGCGGGAACTTGCAAAAGCAACTTGACCGCGATGGCCTAGAGATTAAGGGTTTGGAAGTTTCAGCGCGTGAGGCAACGCTCCTGCTCGAGAACAGCAAGTACGATGCAGAACCTCAGGCGATTGGACGGGCAGCCCGCGCAATGGCGAGCCAGCTTCCTTATTCGATCGAAACGTTCCACATCATTCCCGTGTCAAACGGCTTGGGCGCATCTCGGATCACCTTCCAGCGCACCGACCTTGAGAATATGCAGTTCACCACGGTGAACGCTATTCGCGAACGTATGGTCGTCGATGACGCTGCCGGAAAGATGCCCGATTTTGATCAGGATCTATATCCCAGCTTCGACTACCAGATCGCGCCCTACTATCAGACAGGCTACTTTGACGTGCACCGGCCCCTCCGCGCGGATTTCGGCGTGCGGTTCCGCAGCACACTGAACCTGAATGAAAACTTCAAGATCGCCGGATCAGCCACCTATCGCTTCTTCGGAGACATCGCCGAGTCAGCTCCGGATTACGGGGGCAAGGTACCGCCAGTCCGGACGTTGGGACCACTGTACTACGACGATCCGTTCGGCATTGAGTCGCTGGCGCTGTACTATCAGGCCCATCCTTTCCGGAATATTTATGTCAGTGGACGCGCGGGTCTGTTGGAGAACATGTACGGCGGTGTCTCGGGTGAAGTTCTTTGGAAGCCAGTGGACAGCCCATTGGCCCTTGGTGTCGAAGTGTCGCGCGTGAGACAGCGTGAATTTGATCGCCGCTTCGATTTCCGTGACTATGAAGTCACGACCGGTCACGCATCGGCATATTATGACTTTGGAAACGGCTATTTCGGACGCCTCGACGTGGGTCAGTACCTAGCTGGCGACAAGGGCGCGACCGTCACACTCCTGCGTACCTTCGACAATGGTTGGACCTTTGGGGCCTTTGCAACCCAGACAGACATGTCCGCCGAAGACTTTGGCGAAGGCAGCTTTGACAAAGGAATCATGTTTACGATGCCGCTCAGCTACATCTTGCAGAGCCCCCGTCGCGCAACCTTTACCGAGGTCATCAGACCACTCCAGCGGAACGGCGGGGCGCGACTGAGCGTCAGGAACAGATTGTATGGCGGATTGGCCGAATACCATCGCCCCTCTCTGGATCAAGAGTACGGGAGGTTCTGGCGATGAAACGAGGCACGCGACTGATTGTGACTGCGGTTTTGGGGCTTGGCGTCTTGAGTGCTTGCGGAACGACTGGACGGCAAGAGTCGCGGCGCGAGCTCTTTGAGCTTGCCTTCACGACCCTGAAACAGAACGTGACGGGAGCTAAGGACGAAAGCCCCTCGATTAGCGACATTCGGGCTCTTGCTCCGACAGTGTTGGAGGCGGTGCCGTTGCCGATTATTCTGGTAAGCAGACGTAAAACCGACGAAGCCGACTTTTACGCGTTGAGCGCGGAAACCGGGGATTATCGGATCTATGCCTCGAGCGACGACGTCACAATAACCCTGCAAGGCGGCGTGCTTGCAGAGACGAGGCGGCTGGGTTCAGACCTGATGTCATCGCAGAACGGCCCACTGCCAAAGCTACTGAAGCGTCGCGCCAGCGGAGACTATCAGCGCGTTCTGCGGACTCTGGACGCAGAGGGTCACGAAATTTCTGTGATGTATGATTGCCGCCTGAGTGCCGGCGATGCTGAACAGATGACAGAAAACTGCACAACACCGGGCAAAGCCTTTAGGAATATTTATGAATATGTTCCCGGCAGCAACATGCTCCTGCGTTCAGAGCAGTGGCTGAATGACACAAACGGTCATCTTACGATCGAACACCTGCGCCACTAAGATCCGCCTGAGGCGAGATTAGCAGGGCACAAATAAAGGCGCGGCCAAGTGACCGCGCCTTTCGAATCCCTGACCAACCTAAATTAGTTGGTGCTGGACGAAGTGGTTGCCGACGAATCGTCGTCCGAGTCGCTGTCCTTGCCACCCAGAGCAATACCCAGAACGATCGCACCGCCGATGATGGCTGCTGCCATGCCGGGGGTTACCGTTGCCGACATCGCGCTGAGTTTGGTGCTTGCGCCGCCCATACCGGATTCTGTGCCCGACTGAGCAACAGCCGCGGTCGAGGTGGATACTGCCAGAGCAGCTACTGCGGTGAGGGTAATAAACTTCTTCATCTTGCTATCTCCAAAGCATGAGGGCCCGTTCGCCCCAGACGCAAACAGGTCTAGTCTAAGAGGTGGCACACCATGGTGTATTTTTCCAGTCCCATTTGCCGGTCAGCCCGCTTCCCGCATCCGAGTGTTGCAAATTCGAACAGGAATGATGCAACAAGGACACGGCTTATTCGTAGCGCCTTCATCAGGAGCGCCTTCCTTCAACGTTTTGGAATTCTCCCCAATGCCCAACTCAAAACGCCTGTTCGATCTGGCGCTAGCTTTGATACTTCTACCCCTTCTTCTTCCACTTATCTGTCTGATTTATATAGTCATTATTGTTAGTGATGGTTTTCCCGCATTTTTCAGATCGGAACGTATGAGGGATACACAGACCGGCTTCACTTTGCTGAAATTCCGCACAATGAAAGTCGTCCCTAAGGACAGCGGTGTCTCAGGCGGAGACAAAAGCGCTCGTATTTTTCCGTTGGGCAAGTTCTTGCGTAGATTTCGCCTAGATGAACTCCCACAAATCTTCAACGTTCTGAAAGGTGACATTAGCTTTGTCGGCCCACGCCCGCCCTTGCGTCAGTATGTCGAAAAGTTCCCCGAACTATATGATCAGGTTCTTCGATCCCGCCCCGGAATCACCGGTTTGGCGACGGTTTTCTTTCATAAACACGAAGAAACGCTGCTCAAAGAATGCGAAAACTCGGAAGAAACAGATGCGGTTTATTCCCGTCGATGTGTTCCGCGAAAGGCAACTCTGGATTTGATTTATCAGGAAAACCGGACCATTTGCATGGACCTTTGGTTGCTCAAACAGACTGTTTTGCGCAAATAGTCGCCGGAAATGTGCGCTGTGGCGGTCATTGGCGCTTTGTAAGGTGGCTTCGAAACAGAGACTCGCGTATATCGGTAGGGACGCTCTGTTTCACGGTTTATTCTTTGCGTGGTCTGAAGTTCAGGCATCCGGAAAATTTAAATGCTACTTTACAATTTACTAATGCGGATGACCCGCGCCCACAAAACGCTTCTGATACTTGCATTAGACGTTGTGGTCGCCCCTATTTCATTACTCATTGCGCTTCATCTCGTCGGCCTCTCTTGGGTTGTCGCGAGCCAGAATGGTATCGAAGCAGCGCTGATGTTTGGAAGCGTGGCTATTGTTGCAATGGGCGCGGCACTGATTCTCGGGCTGCATCACATCCGGCTGAATAGCTATGACATGGCGTGCGCTGGTCTCAGCACGCTTGCGGCACTCGCCGTCGCCGTAATCGGCGGCACGCTTGTTCAGCTTTTTGGAATTGAAATCCCGCTGCGCGCTTGGATCGCGACAGCTGCCTGCAATAGCCTTCTGAGTATCGGAGCTCGCGCATTGGCGCGGCAAGTTCTGTTGGCAGTGTATCGGCGCGGAGATAACCGTCTGCGCATTGTGATTTATGGCGCAGGACAGACGGGCCAACAACTTGCTGCTGCATTGAAAACAGACCGCACCACTGAGATCATTGGTTTCGTGGACGACAATCCAACACTCCAAAGCCAAACCGTCTCGGGTTTGCGCGTTCACTCTCCGATCAAGATCAAATCCCTTTGCGACAAAATGCAGGTTGATCGCGTTATCTTGGCTATGCCGTCAGTCAGCTTGCCGCGGCAGCGGCAGATTTCACGCCGGCTGAACGAAATGGGATGCGAAACGCGTCTTCTGCCCTCGTTTGCAGACATGATGAACCGGTCCGCGGGTAACGAAGAGCAACGTTTTGATGCGAACGCCGTCCTTAACCGTGCGCGTCTCGAAGACCAGATTCCCCAAACAGGCGAGAGCTATGCAGGCAAGGTGGTCATGATCACTGGTGCAGGTGGTTCGATTGGATCGGAACTTTGCCGACAGATCGTCGCCTGCAAGCCGCGCAAAATTGTCTTGGTTGATCACAGTGAATTCGCGCTCTACGCCATTTCCAAAGAGCTCAACGCCCTCAACCGTAAAATCAAAATCGCATCTATCTTGCTCTCTGTCACGGACCGCAAGGGCATCGAGCGTGTCATGCGCAGCAAAGGCGTCCAAGTCGTTTTACACGCGGCAGCCTACAAACATGTCCCAATGGTCGAGAACAACGAGATCGCGGGTCTCTGGAACAACGTTTTCGGAACAAAAATCACCGCTGAAGCAGCGCGTGCCGTGGGTGTCGAACGTTTCATTCTGGTTTCGACAGACAAGGCGGTTCGCCCGTCGAATATCATGGGCGCGTCAAAGCGTCTGGCGGAACTCGTGATCCAAGATTTAGCTACCCGGAATGGTGGTACACGTTTTTCCATGGTCCGCTTCGGGAACGTGCTGGGGTCGTCGGGCTCGATCATCCCGCTCTTCGAAGAGCAGATTGCTGCCGGTGGCCCAGTCACTGTGACACATCCCGAGGTCACGCGCTTCTTTATGACGATCCCCGAAGCCTCGCGCTTGGTGCTCTTGGCAGGATCATTCACCAGAGGCGGGGATGTCTTCGTTCTCGACATGGGGCAGCCGGTACGAATCGCTCAGGTCGCGCGGCAAATGATCGAAGCATCAGGATACTCGGTTCGCGATCACGAAAACAAAAACGGCGATATTGAGATTCGCTATATTGGATTGCGTCCAGGTGAAAAATTGCACGAAGAGCTTCTGATTGGGCAGGACATGTTAACCACGCCCCACCCAAAAATTCTTCGTGCGCGCGAAAGCCACCTTTCTGAAATTCAGGTTGCGTCTGCGCTGAACGACCTCCGACTCGCGATAGAGGCCGGAGACACTGAAGCTGTGCGCGCAGCGGCATTCAAATGGTCGATGCCCGATGACGACTTTGGCAACCAAACCACGGCTCAGCTCATTTCCTAGGACTTACCAGCGCCCGATGGCGATGCAATTAACTTGGATCGAAGCGGTCGTTGAAAGGGCACTGAGAGCCATCAAGGGCGCCTCTGTCACGCTCGGTGTTACATCTGTGGCGCTGGCCCAAACACCATTTGCACCATGCGCCTCGAATGACAGCTTGGGAAGATCAGAGAACGCCGCAGGATAAGTCCAGATCGCAGCGTCAGACGCGTAAATATTGCCAAGTGAAGTCGTAGCGCCTGCAAGAGTCACAGTTTCCGAACAAATCTGAGTACCATCAGCAAAACGTATGACTGTGCCGGATGCGCTCTCGATCCGCTCAATTATCCCACCAGTTGGCGTTGTCCCGTCAAACGAGACAGGGCCAAGAATATTTCCTGGTCCATATCCGTAGTCGGCCCGCATCAGCTTGCCCTGCGTGGTGTCTGTCGGTGAAGACTGAACAGCAGTACCACTGGCGACCCCGTTGGTCGGATCAAAGACCAGCGCATCGAACCATGTTGAGCCATCCGAGACCTTCAGGTGCAGGGCGTTGTCTCCGCACAGACCAATTTCGGCCCGTCCAGCCCAGTTGGTTTGCAAAACTAGGCTTCCCGTATCGGCTGCCGTGGCTTTGTTTATCTTGATCTGCTGGCTGGCGCCCGCATGGGTGAACAACGCCGCCTCAGATGCAACGATAAGGCGGTTCGTGGCATCCGCTGTGGCCCCAATTCCGACCGAAGGCAGGTTCTGCAGGTCAACGGGCAAAGACGACCACGCGTCATTCAGGTACACAACAGCGCGATTTTCAACGGCATCCCAAGCCATCCAACCCGCGAAGGGCTGCAGATAGATCCAACCGCTCTCTGTCCAAGTCGCGACCATGCGCGGATACTCCGACCACGCACCCGTCGACGCGTCCGAAGTGAAATAGGCATGCCCAACAATCGGGGACTCGGGCGGCTCGACCACTGACAGGCCCTGCAAGACCAGTTGGATTGCGCCATCCAGCCTCAGAATCGCCTCGTTATGGGTGACATGCTTCTGAGCCTGGGACGGCTGGATCATCGGCAAATCAAGCCGGGGGGACGCGCTAGTCATTGGGGTTTCTCCGTGGTTGCGATGCCTGCAGCAAACGCACCCAGAGTAAACAAGTGCACAGCTGTGCAACCTTTGGATTTACCAAATCTTTATCAGATGCCAGGCGGTGGCCTTTGATCAATCCACCGCCCCACCAAGAAAGCTCGATTAGTTCAGCAGATTGTTCGCTTGGGTATATGTTGCGCCACTTGCACGGAAAACGTCGAGGAAATTGTTGATCAACACCAGAGGCGAGTCCGACGCGTAAACAATATCTCCTGCGTAAACCTCAAAATCTTGCGCCGCAAACAAACCTTCGGCACGCGTCATATCAAGCGCAAAGATCACCAGATCCTTGTTGGGACCGTGGGTATCCAAGCGCACTGCCGTGTGCGGATAGCGGCGTAGAACCAACAGCCCTTTGGGATTCGCCCGTGCATCGGCCAGACCACCGGCGGTTGTCACAGCCTCGAGCACGGTCACAGGATGCTTGATCGGCACCAGAACTTCACGGCCGATCGCGCCTGTCACGGCAACGTTCTGCGGAACGTCTGCGATCATGACCTTGTCACCACCGCGTAGGGCAGTGTCGAGGTTACCGTTTTCGGTCAGATCAGATGCAAAAACCTCGTAGGTTGCTCCGCCCCGCATGAGGCGCACAACGGGGTTCTGGATCGCATTTGAAATCCCGCCGGCATCTGCAATCAGGTTCAATACGCTATAGCGCCGGTCCGGCAGGGGATAGGACCCGGGCTCTCTGACGCCATCGACTGCGCGTGCGATGTTATTTTGCCCAGGCTCCGCCGAAACCAGAACCTGAACGGAAGGTGCGATCGTTTCCATCCGGCGAGCGATGTCATCGCGCGCAGATTCGATTGTCAAACCAGAGACCTGCACATTCCCGACATAAGGCAGGAAAACACTGCCACCAGAAGACACGCGCACTTGGGAGACACGCGCTTCCTTCTGACCAACACCGGTTAGCAAAGAGTCCTCTTGGCTGTCCCAAATGCTGAGCGAAAGAACGTCGCCAGAGCGGATCACGTAGTTCGAGGCTCCACGATTTCCGCCGATCCATCCGTGCTTCAGACCGCCACCTGTGCGTGGCCACTTTTCCACCATGGCCAAGCTGGCAGGCGTTAGATCCACGACCTCAAAGCTGGCATCCTCACTGTTCGAGCCTCTTAGAATCTCGCCCTTCGTCACCGATCCGCGGGGCACCGCGCAGCCTGCCACGGCCGCAACAAGAACAAGGCTGAAAACCAGACGCAGCATAATGGAACCCTAATTCCTCTGACAATTGGCGATGTTGATGCCATTTTTTCCAGCATCGTCCAAGACAAGCTTTACGAACAGGTTTAGAAAGATGCCCGCATGACACGGGGAAACCCTCGTTTTGGCGGAAAAACTCCGAAAGAAAGGCGTGTTCGGTGAGTGCTTCAGATCCAGTAATTGTGACGGGTGCAAATGGACAGGTCGGACGCCGCATTCTGCGGGCTTGGTCCAGAAAACCGCCTTCTTTTTCTGTTGCCGCCGTCGCTCGTTCGACTGGCCCGGATTGGCAGGAATGGCTGGTCGGCGCTGCACCTATCGTGCCACGCGCGCGCGCTATCGTCGGCCTCTGGGGGGTGTGCTTTGGGACGCTCGAAGAGACGCGCGCCAACTTGACCCTTGCCCAAGAGGCACAGCAGCTTGGGGCGCAGACGGGCGCGGATCGTGTCATTCACCTTTCGACGCAGTCTGTCTACGGTCGAAACTGTAATCAGGCCACAGAGCGCCAGACTCCGACACCGGTAAACAGCTATGGCCAAGCAAAGGCCGAAATGGAGAGCTACCTGCGGTCAGCCGAAGGGCCCCGCCCGATCATCCTGCGCGTGGCAAATGTCATCGGGGCTGACGCGATATCTCGTGCACTTGCAGGGACATCCAAGGTCACACTTGATCGGTTTGCGGATGGCAAAGGCCCCCTGCGTAGCTTTGTTGGGATCGCTGATCTTGCCGACTTGATTGCGTGCGCGATTACCTGCCCGCTGGACACCTGCCCCGACGTGATCAACGTCGCCGCGCAGACACCGCTCCACATGGAGGAAATCCTGAAGGCCGCCAATCGTCCTTTCGAGTGGCGCGACGCACCCGAGAACGCCCTACGGGTTGCCACAGTCTCGACGGATATGCTGCTCCAGACAGCGCTCCCAACCCCGAAAGCGGCGACCGCCGCTGCCCTCTATCAAGATTGGAAAGACCACGCAGACTGACTTAGAGCGCGAAATTCTGGAGAAACGTTCGGGCGTCCTCGTCAGGTAGGCGCCTTAACTGGCTCCGTAGCTTCGACACTGCGACAGCAGTCGCGTCCAACTCTGGAACGGGCCTCTCGCGAAGCATATTTTCGAGATTGGCGAAGAACGGGGTCTTGCCTGTCATGTCGCAGAGAAAATCGTGAACGTCTTCAAACCGCTCGTACATGTCACGCCGCAAATCGGTGCCATACATCTCGACATCCATCGAACGTGGCAGGTCAAGTTCAGGGGTCACAACCTCCAAGAAGTCTCTTAGGTGTCAACGGCGGAGTAAAATTCGGCCATTGTGGCGGAGCAAAAGTCGGCCAGTTTGGGGCGAGCGCCTTGGAGCGTGCGGCCCTCATATAGCAAGCCCGGTCCAAGGCGCATTGGCCGTCAGGCCAATTCTGTGAGGT
>NZ_JBGFGN010000152.1:0-282 GCF_041224595.1 Donghicola sp. XS_ASV15
AAACCGCCAGCCGCTACATGATGGTCGAGGCATTCGCTCAGATCGACAACGAGGAGACAGACCCAATTCTCAGCATAAAAGCCGCCTGATCATGACCTCAGGCCACCCGACAAATTACACCACCTTGACGGACGTGACCAAAGCGGATGAGGTGGGTGGCTCCTGCTCCACCGGCATCGAATGTGCCAAAGTGCAGCTATCAATGACTGCTAGGAAAGGAGCCACTCAATGACAGTTAAGACAGTAGGCCTTGATCTGGCCAAGGATGTTTTTCAGGTTCAC